>NZ_JAEMGT010000146.1:0-1821 GCF_017655185.1 Rahnella sp. ChDrAdgB13
CCGGCCGCCCGCCACAGTATCAGCAGCAGATAGCAGCCAGCCTGATTGATGCCGATAAGCGCCGAGGCGATTACATCACGATGGACCGTCTTATTCATGGTGTGTGCTACAGCCCGCCAGTCAGCGGACTAAGCTGCATCATCCAGAACTGGAATCGCACCAAGGCAGCTGACTACGCAGTCGGTGACGCGCTGGGCGGCAAGGTCATCTATCCCTGCTACTCGTTGGTGGATCATGCTGACGGCATAACGGTCGAGCGACACCCTGACAATCAACCAAGGATAGAACGGCGTCGCGCTTGGCGTCTTGCAGGACCTATTGAATGGCAAAGCTAATGACACTCAAGCCCCGGCTGCAGGTTGTGACGGCGCAGCGATTGAAGCCAATGGTTATCGCTGACAGCCGCATCACCGGCTGGAAATTACAGGCGCGTCGCAAGCGTATGTGGGCAGCCAGTCCATGCTGTGCGGTCTGCGGACGCCTGACTGAATACCCAAATGGGTTTGAACTTGATCACATCGTATCGCTCTATCAGGGTGGCCCTGATACCGACGATAACTGTCAGATCCTCTGCAATGGTGATGACGGTTGCCATCGGAAGAAGACGCGGGACGACATGAAGGGAAGGTGAGCACGCCTGAGAGGGGTGGGGGGGTAGGGGAAAGCTTCAACCCCTCTTACCCGCGAAACCGCGCTCCCTCTCACGCGCAGAAAATTTCCCCCTCTGGAGGGTATAAACATGTTAACAGCGCAGAAGCGAAAATTTGCCCTTGCGCTGATGTCCGGAATGTCAAAAAAAGATGCGGCAATCGAAGCTGGATATTCTGAAAAATCCGCGCGCTCCAAGGGGTCGCAGCTCGCTAAAGCCCCGGAGGTCATCGCATTTACTGAACGCAAAAAGAACGAGGTTATTGAGGTTGATGACGTTCCGGCATACCGAAAAAATGTTAACACCCCCGCCGACAATGTTTACACCCCAACGGTAAACACCGACGAAAAGCGCGGTGGTGCCGGACGGTATTACGAGGACCCGATCGAATACCTGAAAGCGGTCATGAACGGGGTGGAGCCTGACAATATGGGCAGGCGTGATGCGGCTAAAGCGATGTTGCCTTATACGCACCCGAAAAAAGGGGAGGGTGGCAAAAAAGATGCGAAGCAGGCGGCCGCTAAAGCGGTTGCCAGCAAATTTGCGGGAATGGCCCCGCCTCAGCTGGTTGTCAACAACGGGAAACAGTAAATGCCCGAATGGTCTACAGCATGCACAGATTGGGCGGCGAAGCTTGTTAATCGTGAGTCCATCATTCCGCCGCCGATATTCCCTGACTCCGGGCAGTATGCTCTGTCAATTTTCAAAGAATTGAGAGTAACTGATGTGCCGGGTAAACCGACCTTTGGGGAGTGCTCGGAAGATTGGGTGTTTGATTTTGTGCTGGCCATCTTCGGTGGATATGACCAGGCAACCGGAAAGCAGCTGATCCGTGAATACGGCTTACTCATCAGCAAAAAGAACACAAAATCCACAATTGCGGCGGGCATAATGCTCACCGCACTGATTATTTGCTGGCGCGCTGATGAAGAGCACCTGATTTTAGCGCCTACTAAAGAGGTAGCAGATAACTGCTTCAAACCGGCAGCCAGTATGGTGAGGGAAGATGAGGAGTTATCAACCATCTTCCATATTCAGGATCACATCAGAACCATTACCCATCGCATAAATCGCAACAGCCTTAAAGTCGTGGCCGCTGATAGTGACACCGTGTCGGGTAAAAAAGCCGGGCGTATTCTGGTTGAGGAACTCTGGCTTTTCGGCAAGAACGC
>NZ_JAEMGT010000147.1:0-1932 GCF_017655185.1 Rahnella sp. ChDrAdgB13
TAAAGCCAGAAGCCTGTATTTGACCCAGCCGCCCCGTAGGCAATTCCGGTCGTTAGTTTGTCCATTCTCATAGCTCCACCTCCAACATCTAAGTTGGCTGTGCTGTGGTCATAAAAAAGGCCACGCAAATGCGTAGCCTGAAAGAGTTGCCAGAATTAGCGTCTGGTTGTGTTTTTCCTACTGAATATATGCAATGGATTAATCAACTTCTGGTAACCCTCTATCTTAGGTAATAAACTACTATCTGGATTTTTTAAAGGGACGAAAATATCATGCATAAATTTCCACTGATTTTTATAATTTTCGCGTTATCCGGTTGTATTGATTTTGATCAAATAAAAACGCACTCGAAATTAACAACCGCTTATATTAATGGCACTCAGCAGGAAGTTACGAACTGCCTTTATTCTACTGCGCTAAAACAGCACTTATCATTAATTAGAGATGAACCATATTCAGACGGTTCAGAAAGGTACAATTTGCAAGATGACAATTACAAAAATGTTGCATGGGTTGACTTATCAAAGTTCGGTAAGAAGCAAACCAGTGTCTACTTTTACCATATACCAGAAGTAACCGATGCCATCTCTTATATGGTTTCGAAATGCAATAAATCTCTTTACTAGATACTATTGACATAATCCAGACTCTAAAGGTAAGGATTATAAAAACTGAAAACCCGCACATTGGCGGGTTCTGATTAACATTCGGCTGAGTGCTGAGAGCTTGGGGATCGATAGTGCGTATCAAAACAAAATCCCAACACTCATGCGGATGCACTTTCCAATCACTCTGGGTTATCCCGTCTTCGCAGACTGAAAAGTGTTTATTTGGAGCGGGCAGTGGGAATCGAACCCACATCATCAGCTTGGAAGGCTGAGGTAGTAGCCATTATACGATGATCGCAACATGTCCTAAAAACAGAGCCAAGATAAATCTGGTGTACCTAACAAGTCCAAGCCAGAATCACATACAGTGTATGTCAGCGTCCCCAGAAACAAAATAATCCCAACCGTAATCAAAATCCCGCTGGCCCAAGATAAAATCCATTTCATTCGCCTTTCCCTGTGGTATCTCTCCTCATAAAACGCCAAAGCGGCCCGCCACCGAGGTCTCGAACCTCGCACCTACAACATCAATAGTTATTGGCTCTAACCAACTGAACTAGTGGCGGTGTGATAGCTTTGCCGAACTCGAAGGTTTAGCAGGATCTTCATTAGCCGCACAAAAACCGACTAAGTTAAAGATTACTATCGGCAATGATAAACACCCCACACTAAACGCAAAATAAACACCCAACTATTTAACATTAATTAAAATAATACACTGTAAAAATATTGTATGTACGTATAATGCCTATGCAGTTTTATCTACATTTTGTAACCAAGGAAGAAAAATGAAAAAATTTATTGTAATACTTACCCTTTCTTTTGCGACTGTCGCGCTTACAGGCTGCTCAAGCGACTATGTAATGCAAACCCAAAGTGGGGATATGGTTGTTACTAAGGGAAAACCAGAAACAGATAAGTCCACAGGACTAGTCACTTACAAAGACGCGGGTGGTAACATTCACGAAATAAATCGCGATCAAATTAAATCAATCATCGAAAAGTAAATTCCCACCCAAGCGGGTATATGCCCGCTTTATCTGCATTTTGAGATCACAACCCCGAAAACAAAAAAACCCGGCATTAGCCGAGGTCTTTGTGATTCTTCGTGGCGCTCACCTACAGAAACGCCCATGATTTAGAGAAATTACGCCAAGTTCGGACAAAATGCAAGACTTACTATTAAAAATGTCATTAAGATCCCCGTTCACCCTATCTACTCGTTATTCTCTGGAATACTGCATCAGCGTGATTCTCTTCCTGCTCGCATTTGGTCACCAGCGACTCATACAGCGGACGCCAGTTACGATTCCATGTCCTTTCT
>NZ_JAEMGT010000021.1:0-54537 GCF_017655185.1 Rahnella sp. ChDrAdgB13
CCGATGAGCTGACACAAGTCAGTGATTCGGGTCTCCGAACGCGGCGAACGCAGCTGCAGCTTTATTTACGAAGAATGGCGGACGGTACGCAGGAATTCCTGACGTGTATTCTGGCTGGACTTGAACAGACCGCCCAGAGACGTGGTGGTTGTCGCGCTGGTTGCGTCACGCACGCCGCGGGCTTTCACGCAGTAATGCACGGCATCAATCGACACTGCCACATTTGGCGTGCCGAGCAGCGTCTGTAACGCCACCAGAATCTGCTGGGTCAGACGTTCCTGAACCTGCGGACGCTGCGAGAAGAACTGCACGATGCGGTTGATTTTCGACAAACCGATCACGGTATCTTTTGGCAGATACGCCACGGTGGCTTTCCCGTCGATGGTCACGAAATGATGTTCGCAGGTGCTGGTCAGGGTGATATCACGCACCGTCACCATCTCATCCACTTTCATCTTGTTTTCGATAACAGTGATTTTCGGGAAGTTCGCGTAATCCAACCCGGAGAAAATTTCATCAACGTACATCTTCGCGATACGACGCGGCGTTTCCACCAGACTGTCATCGGAGAGATCCAGATTGAGCAATTGCATGATGCCAGTCATATGTTCCTGGATCCGCTGTTTGCGCGTTTCGTTGTCGATCGGCAGGGCTTCACGCAGAGGGGTTTCCAGACCACGGGCTAACAATGCCTCATGGACTAAAATGGCTTCTTTACTCAGGGTTGGCATTCATTCTTCTCCGGCAGGTGTAATCACTTTGACGCAGATCACGCCAAAGTGAGGTGGCTTACTGTAGTGGAGAGCCGGTTCAGAATCCAGTGATAGTGTTTCATGATGGATGAAATAGCTGCAACTTATCGGTTCTGCCGGAAGACCAGCGCGCCGGCAATCACAAAACCGGCCAGCGCGACATACAGGGCCGGTTCCAGATGATGCGTCAGCGCAGTCGAAATCGCAGATAAAATTGGCCCGAACAGCTGCCCGACGGCATAACCGGTGGTGAGCAATCCGGCCATATAACGGCTGTGATTCGGCGCCAGTTCGCGGCTGCATTGCAACGCCAGCTGTACCACGCTGAGGAAACCGCCGCCGGTCAGCAATGCCCCGAGCACCAGCCCGGTCACGCCCGGCACGACTTCCGCACACAAAATCCCCAGTCCCTGCGCCCATAATGTCAGCGCCAGACGTTTATGCGTCGTCAGGCAATGGCGGGTCAGAATACCTATCACGATGCCGACAACCGCCGCGCCGCCGAACACCGGCCAGACAAACTGTGCAAACAGGCTGTCAGGAAAACGTGCCGTCGCCATCTGCGATAAAAATGTCGCGGGAAGGATGTACCCAAAGCCCGCCAGACTGTAACTCCACACCAGACGTTTCAGCGCCGGTGTCATGACCAGCGGTTCCGCCGCCACATGGGAACGATGTAAATCACCTTTACGGGGCAGATTCGGCGTGATAATTGCCACAAAAATCAGCGCCAGCACACCGTAAACGCACCAGGCCTGTGCCGAGGACAGCTGTAAACTGTGGATACCTACGGCTAACATGCCGCTCAGGAAAATCCCGGCACCCGGACCGGCGAATACCGCCGCGCTCATCGCCGGACGGCCAAAATGCGCCAGCCGTTCGTTACACCATGCGGAGACCATCACCATCGCCCAGCCGCTGGTCCAGCCGATCAGGAAGCGCACGATGCTGTGCAGCACTTCGCCGGAAATCACCGCCGACAGTAATGTCAGTACTACGCCGCCCCACACACCCAGCCATAACCGGCGTTCGAGGTGTTTGGCCGCACGCATTCCGTCAAACGCGCCACACAGATAACCGAGATAGTTGAAGGCGGCGACTAAACCCGCGCCGGTCAGCGTGAACTGATGTTCAGCTATCATTAAAGGAACCTGCGGCGTGAAGGCGAAGCGCCCGATACCCATCGCGACCACAAAAGCCAGAAAACCACTAAGCGCAATACGAAAAGCCATAACTGCTCCGTCAGAAGAAACCGCAATGCAACATGTCAGAAACAATGAATAAACATACTCAAAGCCTGTTGCCGAAAACAGCAGATTTCTTAAAAGAAAGTTAATTGGAAGTTGTGGCTATGATGCCTTATGAGTACAATCACGAAAACTGAATAATACAAACCAAGTTGTTTACGATTAGAGAACACAGGAATCCATCATGGATCTGACTCAGTTACGGATGTTTTGCTGCGTAGCGGAAACCGGTTCGCTGGCGCGTGCGGCAGAGCAACTCCACCGCGTGCCTTCAAACCTGACCACCCGCCTGCGCCAGCTCGAACTCGAACTGGGCACCGATTTGTTCATCCGCGAAAAACAGCGTATCCGCCTTTCCGCGATGGGCCACAACTTCCTTAACTACGCCGAGCGCATTCTTGCGCTGAGCGATGAAGCGATGAGCATCACCCATGCCGGAGAACCTGCCGGGAATTTCGCGCTGGGCTCGATGGAAAGCACCGCAGCAACGCGTCTGCCTTCGTTGCTGGCGGCTTATCATCAGAAATTTCCCCAGGTGGCATTGTCGCTGGTGACCGCCACTTCCGGCGAAACCATTGACAGCGTACGTGCCGGACGTCTCGCTGCGGCGCTGGTTGATGGTCCGATAGATTTTGACGACATCAACGGCTGTATCTCATTTCGCGAACGCATGGTGGTAATCAGCCCGCTGGGTGAATCGCCACTCGTCGTACCTGCCGGTCGCAGCGGTCATACCGTATTTGCCTTCCGCCCGAGCTGTTCCTATCGCCAGCGTTTGCAGGGCTGGATTAAGGAAATGAATGTGCCGGTTGCCAATACGATGGAAATTCAGTCCTATCATTCAATGATGGCCTGCGTTGCCAGCGGTGCGGGTATCGCGATGATCCCGCGTTCGGTGCTGGAACAATTGCCCGGCCACGAACGCGTAGAAATTCACGAAATTCCGGATGAATTCGCCGATACCGCCACCTGGCTTATCTGGCGCAGGGACGCTTTCAGCCCGAATGTCCGGGCGCTGAAAGAACTGATTATCGAACAGAATGACGGTGTGATCCCGTTACTGAAACACCCTCTGGCCGGCGAACATGACCCGGCACTGCATCCGACTTATTAACCTGAAATCTGATTAAGCTAAAAACACCTGACTGGAGCAACATAATGGAAATGATTAAAACACGTGCGGCCGTCGCCTGGGGCCCGAATCAACCTCTGTCCATCGAAGAAGTGGATTTGATGCCACCACAAAAAGGCGAAGTGCTGGTGCGTATCGTTGCCAGCGGCGTATGCCACACCGACGCCTATACCCTTTCAGGCAAAGATCCGGAAGGCGTTTTCCCCGCAATCCTCGGCCATGAAGGCGGTGGTGTAGTAGAAGCTGTCGGCGAAGGCGTCACCAGCGTGGCCGTTGGCGACCACGTGATCCCGCTGTACACCCCGGAATGTGGCGAATGTAAGTTTTGTAAGTCCGGCAAAACTAACCTGTGTCAGGCGATCCGCACCACGCAGGGTAAAGGCCTGATGCCGGACGGCACCACACGTTTCTTCAAAGACGGCCAGCCAATTTTCCATTACATGGGCACCTCGACCTTCTCCGAATACACCGTGGTTCCTGAAATTTCACTGGCGAAAATCAATAAAGAAGCGCCGCTGGAAGAAGTGTGTCTGCTCGGTTGCGGCGTGACCACCGGTATGGGTGCTGTGATTAACACCGCCAAAGTGAAAAAAGGCGATACTGTGGCGATCTTCGGCCTCGGCGGCATCGGCCTTTCGGCGATTATCGGCGCAGTGATGGCGGGCGCAGGCCGCATCATCGGTATCGATCTGAACACCAGCAAGTTCGATCTGGCCCGTAAACTCGGCGCAACCGATCTGATCAACCCGAAAGATTTTGATAAGCCGATTCAGGACGTGATCGTCGAAATGACCGACGGCGGCGTGGACTTCTCCTTCGAATGTATCGGCAACGTGAACGTGATGCGTTCCGCGCTGGAATGCTGTCATAAAGGCTGGGGCGAGTCGGTCATTATCGGCGTTGCCGGTGCCGGTGAAGAAATCTCCACCCGTCCGTTCCAGCTGGTAACCGGCCGAGTATGGCGTGGTTCCGCATTCGGTGGCGTCAAAGGCCGCAGCCAGCTGCCGGGCATTGTAGAGCGTTATCTGGACGGCGAATTCGCCCTGAACGATTTCATCACTCACACCATGCCGCTGGAAGAAATCAACGAAGCGTTCGATTTGATGCACGAAGGTAAGTCTATCCGTACGGTTATTCATTTTAACAAGTAAGGAAAGTTTTCGATGAGCAGCTCGATTGAACTACTCGAAGAACACCGGATGTTTGGCGGCTGGCAGCAGCGCTACCGCCATACTTCGGCCAGCCTGAATTGTGGCATGACGTTCAGCATCTATCTGCCACCGGCAAAAGATGACACGCCCCCGCCGGTGCTGTACTGGCTGTCGGGCCTGACCTGTAATGATGAAAACTTCACGCTGAAAGCCGGGGCGCAGCGCGTCGCGGCTGAGCTTGGGCTGATTCTGGTGATGCCGGATACCAGCCCGCGCGGCGAAGGTGTCGCCAACGACGAAGGCTACGATCTCGGTCAGGGCGCAGGATTTTATCTGAACGCCACCCGGTCGCCGTGGGCCGCGCATTACCGGATGTACGATTACCTGCTCGACGAATTGCCTGCGCTTATCAGCGGGCATTTCAACGTCAGCGATCGTCAGTCGATTTTCGGTCACTCCATGGGCGGCCACGGTGCGCTGATGCTGGCGTTACGTAATCCGCACCGTTTCTGTTCAGTTTCGGCGTTTGCACCCATTGTGAATCCGGCGCAGGTTCCGTGGGGACGCAAAGCCTTCTGTGCGTATCTGGGTGACGACGAAAGTCAGTGGCTGCAATATGACAGTTGCCATCTGATGAGTGCATTGCCGGCAGATCAGAAGCCATTCCCGATTTTAGTCGATCAGGGTGATGGCGATCAGTTTCTCGCAGATCAGCTGCAACCGGCAAAACTGGCCGAAATCGCCCGCCAGCGCGGCTGGCCGTTACAGCTTCGCGTCCAGCCGGGGTACGATCACAGCTACTTTACGATTGCCTCGTTTGTGGAAGATCACCTGCAATTCCATGCGGAGTTTTTGCACTCCAGGGCATGAGGGCGTAATGCCTTTCAATGCTGAATGAGAGAATTTCGGTTTCTCACTTGCAGTGGTCACTCAACGCACTGTGCCGAAACCGCCCAAGAGAGGGAAAGCACTTCCCGCTCTTGGGCGGTTTCGAATACCGTAGGTTCTGTGAAGGCTGTTTATGAGAAACGGAAATCTTCGAGATTCAGATAAAAAGGGGGGCTTTGGGGAACCCCAAGATCTCAGCTCTTCAATTTCGGATCCAGCGCGTCCCGTAATCCATCGCCCAGTAAATTAAATGCCAGAACGGTGAGGAATATCGCCAGACTTGGGAATATGGCCACGTGCGGTGCCATGACCATGTCGGCACGGGCCTCGTTGAGCATGGCGCCCCACTCCGGCGTCGGGGGTTGCGCGCCCATTCCCAGGAACGACAGGCTGGCAGCGGTGATAATAGATGTACCAATGCGCATGGTGAAATACACCACTATCGACGACAACGTGCCCGGCAGGATATGACGGAACAAAATCGTGGCGTCGGATGCCCCGATGCTGCGTGCCGATTCAATATAAGTTTGCTGTTTCAGCACCAGCGTATTACCACGCACCAGACGTGCGAACGCCGGGATGCTGAAGATAGCAACCGCGATAATCACATTCGACATGCCGTTACCCATCACGGCAACCACGGCAATCGCCAGCAGGATACCGGGGAAAGCAAACAGCACGTCGCAAACGCGCATGGTGATGCGATCCCACCAGCCCTCGTAGTATCCGGCCAGTAATCCGAACACAGTGCCGATAACTGCGCCGAGTACCACAGACATTACGCCGGCGGTGAGTGATATCCGCGCGCCCATCAGGATACGGCTGAAAATATCCCGCCCGAGTGAATCCACACCGAGCCAGTGCATCACCGACGGACCTTCGTTCAGACGGTCGTAATCGAAGTAATTTTCCGGATCAAAGGGCACCAGCCACGGCGCAAAGATCGCAGCGGCAATCAGTAAAAGAATGAAAACGCCCGCAATCATCGCGATATGTTGCCGGCGAAAACGCCGCCAGAACGCTTTCCACGGCGTTCTTACCGCCTGCGAAGTTTCGGATGTGATTATCGGCAAGCTCGCCAGTACGGCATTTCTCCGCCAGTTTTTCATGCGACTGCTCACTTGTATCGGATAGAAGGGTTAATCACGGCGTACAGCATGTCCACCAGCAGATTGATGAGGATGAATTCGAGAGAGAAGAGCAGTACCTCGGCCTGGATCACCGGATAATCACGCATCTCCACGGAATCTACCAGCAACCGCCCTAACCCCGGCCAGTTGAAGACTTTCTCGACCACAATCGAGCCCCCCAGCAGGAACCCAAACTGTAATCCCATCATGGTCACAACCGGGATCATGGCGTTGCGTAGCCCGTGTTTTACCACCACAACGGCTTCATGAACGCCCTTCGCCCGCGCCGTGCGCATGTAATCTTCCTGCATAACTTCGACAAAAGACGCCCGGGTAAAGCGCGCCATAATGGCCGCCACCGCCGCGCCCAGCGCGATGGACGGCAGAATATAATGCTGCCAGCCGTCAGCCCCGACGGTCGGCAACCAGCCCAGTTCAACGGAGAAAACCTGCATCAGCAGCATACCCAGCGCAAAGGCCGGGAAAGAGATACCGGAAACAGCGAGCGCCATGCCCAGACGATCCGGCCAGCGGTTGCGCCAGACGGCGGAGACTACGCCAATGAGCAGCCCGATAATCACCGACCACAGCATGCTGGTCAGCGTCAGCCAGAAGGTCGGCATAAAGCGGGAGCTGATTTCATCAATGACCGGGCGTTTGGACACCATCGAGTGCCCGAAATCACCGGTCAGCGCGTTGCCGAAGAAGGTGAGGAATTGCTGATAGAGCGGCTTATCCAGCCCTAAATCCTGACGGACCAGCGCCACGACGCTGGCGTCTGCGTCCTGTCCGGCCATCAGACGCGCCGGATCGCCCGGCAAAAGATGTACAAATAAAAAGACCAGCACTGCCACAATCAGCAATGTCGGAATCAGTCCCAGTAATCGTTTCAGAAAATAATTAAGCATGATTCGCTGTCTGTGATTTCACGGTATGACATCCCTATTCCGTCTGCGGAACACGTAAGTTCAGGGCGCGGAAACTTTGAACCCGCACCCTGAAAGCTTCACCGCATATTATTTCACATCGGCATCATCAAAGCTGAATGCCGTATCCGGCATCACATAGAAACCTGTCAGACGTTTGTTGTTGGCAGAAACCAGACGTTCAGTCACCAGGAATGCCCACGGCGCGTCGGTCCAGATTTGTTTCTGGGCATCGGCGTACAGTTTGGCTTTCTCCGCTTTGTCAGTGGTTTTCAGCGCGTCGGACAAATCTTTATCCACCTGCGCATTGCTGTAGAACGCCGTATTGAATTGTTTCGGTGGCGCAGCCTGGGTTGAGAACAGCGGCGACAGCGCCCAGTCAGCTTCGCCCGTTGATGCCGACCAGCCGGTATAGAACATGCGGATACCTGCTTCTTTCTGCCCGACGTTCTCCACCTGAGCGGCACGCTGTGCGGCATCCATCGCAGTGACCGTCACTTTGATACCGACCTGCGCCAGCTGCTGTTGCGTGAACTGCAACACTTTTTGCGCGGTGCTGTTGTTATGTGAAGACCACAGCGTGGTGGTAAAGCCGTCCGGATAACCCGCTTCTTTCAGAAGTTGTTTGGCTTTTGCCGGATCGTATGGCCACGGTTTGAATTTCGCGGCGTACTCAATTCCCTGCGGCAATGGCCCTTCGGAAGGCACAGCGTAACCGGCAAACGCGACTTTAATCAGCGCCTGTTTGTTGATGGCGTAGTTGATCGCCTCACGCACTTTCACGTTATCGAACGGTTTTTGCGTCACGTTAAAGCTGATGTAACGATGCAAAATTGACGGCGCGGCCACCAGATCCAGTTTCGGGTTTTTCTCCAGCAGCGCGGCCTGCTCGTAAGGCACCGGGAACGCCAGATCAGCTTCACCGGTTTGCAGCATCGCGGCGCGGGTGTTGTTATCTACAACCGGACGCCAGGTGATGGTATCGAGTTTAGGCTCGCCTTTTTTCCAGTAACCGTCGAATTTCTTCACTTTCACGAAGTCGGTTTGGTTCCACTGATCCAGCGTATACGGGCCGGTGCCCACCGGATGGAAACCGATCTCCTTGCCGTATTTGGTCAGCGCCGCCGGGGAAATAATCACAGCCGATGGGTGTGCCAGAATATTGATGAACGCCGAGAACGGTTCTTTGAGCGTAATTTTCACGGTCGTGTCATCCACCGCTTCCGTGCTGGCGATATTTTTAAACAGGTTGTAGCGCTTGAGATGATTGTCAGGATTGCTGGCGCGATCAAAGTTAACTTTTACCGCCGCCGCGTTGAAATCGGTGCCGTCCTGGAATTTCACGCCCGGATGCAGCTTGATGGTGTAAACCAGCCCGTCCTTGCTGACCGTGTAGCTGTCCGCCAGCACGTTTTCCAACTTCATGTTTTTATCGAAGCCAAACAGCCCCTGATAGAAGGATTTTGCCACCGCCTGCGACAAGGTGTCATTCGCATCATAAGGATCAAGCGAGGTGAAGTTAGAGCCTACGGCGATCACAACGTCTTTGGCAGCCCATGCTGAAGCTGAAGCCAGAGAACCGAAAATAGCGGCAGCGAGCACCGCCTGGCGGATCACGTTCTTACCTTTACGTTTCTGCTGATTCATGTCAGTTCCTTTTCCTGTCTTACCCGTTTGTCTTACAAAGAATTGGCGCTTAAAAAACAAGCCACCACAAAAATCAGTAAAGCCCCGCGATAGCATGCCGGGCGACAAAGTGCCCTTCGCCCACCTGAACCAGCGGGGCGACCAGCGGCTCGTCGTTGAGCGCACGGATCGGGCTGGGGATTTCATCCACCAGCAAGGCCTGTTCTTTTCTTTTATGCGCCGGATCGGCCACCGGCACCGCCGCCATCAGTTTGCGGGTATACGCGTGCTGCGGATTTTCAAACACCGCACGCCGCGTGCCGATTTCAACGATTTGCCCGAGATACATCACCGCCACGCGATGGCTGATACGCTCGACGACCGCCATGTCGTGCGAAATAAACAAAAACGCCAGCCCGAACTCTTTCTGTAAATCCATCAGCAAATTAATGATTTGCGCACGGATCGACACATCGAGGGCAGAAACGGATTCATCCGCAATCACCACTTTGGGATTGAGCGCCAGTGCCCGCGCGATACAAATTCGCTGCCGCTGGCCGCCGGAAAATTCGTGAGGATAGCGCTGCGCGTGTTCCGGCAGAAGCCCGACTTTTTCCAGCAGCCAGGCGACGCGCGCCTCGGCCTCTGCGCCTTTCGCCAGATTGTGCACCAGCAAAGACTCCATAATCGAATACCCGACCGTCAGCCGCGGATCGAGCGAGGCGTACGGATCCTGAAAAATAAACTGAATATCGCGGCGCAGGTGTTGCAGCGCACTGCCGGTGACATCGGTCAGCACCTGGCCGTTAAACGTAATTGTTCCGCCCTGGCTTTTCACCAGTTTCAGCAGCGAACGGCCAGTGGTGGATTTTCCGCAACCGGATTCGCCCACCAGCGCCAGCGTTTCACCCGGATGTAAGTCAAAGCTGACTTTTTCCACGGCATGTACGCGGCGCGTCACACGGTTGAAAATTCCACTGTGCAAATCAAAACGCGTGACGAGATCGCGAACCTCCAAAACCGGCGCCGCACCCGGCGTCAGGGTGTCCTGCACCAGTTCCGGGTCACTTTCTTTTTGCTCCTGCACAGGGAAACGCGCGGGCAATGGTTTACCGGCCATCGAGCCTAATTTGGGTACCGCCGCCAGCAGCGAGCGGGTATAGGACTGTTGCGGCGCACGGAAAATCGCGCCCACGTCGCCGGTTTCCACGCTGTTGCCCTGATGCATCACCAGCACGCGGTCGGCAATTTCAGCCACCACACCCATATCGTGGGTGATAAAAATCACGCCCATATGCATCTCTTTTTGCAGCACACGGATCAGTTGTAAAATCTGCGCCTGAATCGTCACATCCAGCGCCGTCGTCGGTTCATCGGCTATCAGTAACGCAGGCTTGCAGGAGAGCGCCATCGCGATCATCACCCGCTGGCGCATACCGCCGGAAAGCTGATGCGGATAGCTGTCGAGAATATTGCGGGCTTCAGGAATACGCACCAGATCCAGCATGCGCAACGCTTCGGCACGGGCGGCGCGGTGGTCTTTATCCTGATGCAGACGGATTGACTCGGCGATCTGCTCGCCCACCGGAAACACCGGATTGAGCGAGGTCATCGGTTCCTGAAATATCATCGCCATATCCGCACCGCGTAAACTGCGCATGGCGGGTTGCGTCGCTGCGATGAGATCGACCACTTCGCCATTTCGACGGCGAAACTGCATTTCGCCCTGCGTTATCTGCCCGCCGCCTTGTTCCACCAGACGCATCAGCGCCAGCGACGTCACGGATTTACCTGAGCCGGATTCGCCGACTATCGCCAGCGTTTCGCCACGCCTGACCTGAAAACTGAGATTATTCACAGCCGGAATAATTTGCCCTTCATGCGAAAACTGCACGCTGAGCTGGCTGACGGCCAGAACGTGGTCGGGAGGCAGGGTCAGGGAACGGTTCATGAGCGGTAAATACTGACGACCGGCGCGTCGCCCACGCGGGCAAATCCGCGGTACATGCCTTCACTGTTGAAAGGCAGTTCGACGTTGCCAAATTTATCCACAGCAATCATTCCTCCGCTCCCGCCCATCGGCAGCAGTTTTTCCTGCACCACTTTGTGCGTGGCCTCTTCGAGCGTTAAACCGGCGTATTCAATCAATGCCGCAACGTCATACGCCGCGACCGTGCGCATAAAGACTTCGCCGGTGCCGGTGCTGGAAATCGCCACGGTGTTATTGCTGGCGTAGCAGCCTGCACCAATAATCGGGCTGTCGCCGACGCGTCCGGCCTGTTTGTTGGTCATGCCGCCGGTGGACGTCGCCGCCGCCAGGTTGCCCTGCCCGTCCATCGCCACCGCGCCGACGGTGCCAAATTTATGTTCCGGATCGATCGGGTCGCCAGACGGCTGAGCATTCAGGGACGCCCCGTCGTGATCGAGCATCACGCCGCCGTCTGCCGCAATCGCGCGCTGCAACTGTTCGAAACGTTCCTGGGTGTAGAAGAATTCCGGCTCTACCATTTCCTGCCCGTGCTCGCGGGCAAACGCTTCCGCACCCGCGCCGGTAAACATGACATGCGGGCTGTTTTCCAGCACCTTGCGCGCGGTCAGAATCGGGTTGCGGATATGATTAACGCAGCTGATGGCACCGGCCTCCAGCGTACGGCCATCCATGATGCAGGCATCCAGCTCATGCGTGCCCTGATGCGTGAAAACGGCACCTTTTCCGGCATTAAATAACGGGCATTCTTCCAGTAAACGCACCGCTTCAGTCACCGCATCCAGTGCGCTGCCGCCCGCCGCCAGAATGGCCTGCCCGCTGGCAACAATACGTTCCAGCTCGGCTAAATAATGTTGTTCTTTTTCACGACTCATTGCTGCGCGGGTAATCGCCCCGGCACCGCCGTGAATGGCAATGACCGGACGCTTCTTGTCCGAAACGGAACTCGCTGAATTATCAGTAGAAGAACTCATTAGAACTGCACCCTGAGTTGTTGTATTTATGTATACAGAAAGTGATGTTGCCCTGTTTTTTGACTATATTTAGCCCGCTACAGTATGTAAAGCAGAAATGTAAAACTACAAAAACGCGCTAATTGCTTAGATTGTTTAAGAAAATCAAATACGAAGATTGAATAAACGTCCAAGACAAACCGTAAAAGAACAGGAATAATAATCGTCCTAACCGCAGATATAAGCACCTCTGGCAAAGCTTACTGTGGCCTTCTTATATTTTTTATTTTTAGGAAATCAGTTATGGAAACTGTTTATAACCGCCGTCGGATCAACGTGATCTCGTGGCTAAGTTACTTCTTTACCGGTGGGCTGGTTTCCACTTTAGGGATTGTCATCGGCCCGGTGGCGACCGCTTTCAATAAAGAGCCTGCATTTATCGGCCTGATGTTCTCGCTGATGAACATCGGTTTGTTCCTGCCGATCATGATAAGCGGCATTCTGATGCGTAAGTTCGATCTCGGTAAGCAGCTGATTACTGGTTCAATTATCACTATTCTGACCTGTATCGCGCTGTTCGTGATGCCGTCCATCACACTGTTCGGCGTTGGGGTATTCCTGATTGGTGCGACAGCGGGCCTGATGATGTCTATCGGCAGCTATCTGGTTGTGCGCATCAACGATGACCCGAAAAAGCGTTCTGCTAACCTGATTTTCACCGACTTCTTCTTTGCGCTTTCTGGCATGACGCTGTCGCTGGTGCTCGGTTTCCTGTTCAAACACGGCGCAAGCTGGCTGGCGATGTACGGCATTATGGGCACCCTGAGCGTGCTGATGATTTTGCTGTGCGTGGGCCAGAAATTTCCGGTTGTCGCTAAACCGGACGCCGTGGCAAAACAAGATCGTGAAGCGAAAGAGCCGTGGGGCTTTGCCGCGTATGTGCTGTGTTTTGCACTGTTTGCCTTCGTCTTCAGCGAACTGGTGTTCACCCTGTGGATGCCAAGCTGGTTGCATGAACACTTTGGTCTGGACACTGACCGCGCAGCGATTTACATCACCACCTACTGGATGGTGAAAGCGATTGGCCTGTTCCTTAACCAGTTCACCGTGCGTTTCGTCAAACTGCGTACGTTCCTTTTTGCCTCCGCGATTGTCGGCTTAATCAGCCTGTGCGTCGTGACGCACAGCGAAAACACGGCGCTGGTAATGGCTGCGGTGGGCGTGTTCGGGTTCTGTAACTCAGGGATGTTCTCCGGCCTGATGAGCTACGGCAGCCTGCAGGTGAAAAACTCACCGCCAACGCTGACCTCTGCCCTGCTGACCACCGCGTCAGTCGGCACGCTGATTTTCGCGTCATTCTCTTCGTTCATTTACCGCGAATACGGCCTGTTCTGGGCGCTGAATATCGCCACCGTTTCTTACGTGCTTCTGGTGCTGGCGGTGATCATTGCCGGTATCCGCAGTAAAGCAGAAAAGATTCATCGCGAAATGTCTGTCGGCTGAATGACAGACTGAGTGGTGAAAAAGCCGCGGGAAAGTTCAAAGTTCCTGCGGCTTTATTTTTTGGCTGAGAATTGTCAGAAGCAAAATGAATCAGAGCAGATCAAGAAACCGCGCCGTCGCCGGTGTCACCGAATCCGCCTGATAAATTGCGTAGAGATCGGCAGGCAGCATTTCCGTCAGCGCGCAAAATCGCACACCCGGCCAGTGGATCCGTGCATAACTTTCCGGCAATAACGTAATTCCGTAACCGTTCGCCACCAGTGCCAGCGCAGTCTGCGGCTCATTCACCTGCTGTTTCACCTGCGGCAGAAAACCGTGCTGACGGCACATCGAATATAAATAACTGCCCAGACTCGACGTGTTCATCGGCATCAGAATAAAATCCTCATTCGCCAGCTGGCTGAACGCCACACTGTTTCTGATCGCCAGCGGATGATTCTCTGACAGCGCCACGGCCACGTTCTCACGCCCCATCAGCTTGCTCGATAACCCCTGCGGCAGCGCCAGCTTGGCCTCTCGCCAGATACCGATATCAATCCTTTGCAGCTGCAACGCGTCGATTTGCTGAACCGGCGTAAGTTCGGTAATCGACCAGCTGATTTCCGGCGCATGCCTGCCGAAATTGTTCAGCACGGGCATCAGCGGCCCCCAGGCGGCAGTGCCCACCGTACCAAACTGAATATGCCCGATTTCCCCCCGGCCAATCTTACGTACCTGATGCAAGGAACGGTTGATGCTGTCGAGCATCAGCCCTGCTTCACGCATCAGCGCCGCGCCCGCCGGTGTCAGCGACACGGAACGGGTGGTACGCAGAAATAGCGGAGTACCGAGAAGATGTTCCAGCTCTTTGATATGCAGGCTCAGCGGCGGCTGCGACATATTGAGCCGCACCGCCGCTTTGCTGAAACTCAGTTCCTCGGCCACGACGCGAAAGTAGTGCAGCAGGCGGAGATTAATCTGGCCGAGATCGAAAACTGAATCGGTGAATGGTCGCGTCACATTTTCTCCAGCAACATTTATTTTCCCTTAAATATTAGCGTATTGGATTTATAGATTTTGACTATAAATCCCGGCGGCGAACGGTATTAGACGCCACAGGCCGCTCACCCTAGCATTGCCTTCAACTCAACCCTACTGTCAATAATGAGAGAAGTGATCATGCTCAATAACAACGCGTTTGACTGTGCAGCAATTATCCGCCAGCGTGCCCCGGGCTTTATCCCACGCGCCGCGCTTATTTTAGGTTCCGGCCTCGGCACGCTGTGTGACGATATGTCCGGTGCGATTACCATTCCTTATCACGACCTGCCGGGGTTCCCTCAAAGCAGCGTCGTCGGCCACGCCGGTGAACTGGTTCTGGGCCATCTCGAAGGTGTACCGGTAATGTGCATGAAAGGCCGCGGCCATATGTATGAAGGCCACGGTATGTCGGTAATGACCAGCGCCGTCCGCACTTTCAAACTGTTGGGCTGTGAATTCCTGCTGGCGACTAACGCCGCCGGATCCATGCGCAAAGAAGTCGCGCCGGGTCGTTTGGTTGCGCTCACCGACCACGTCAGCTTTATGCCGGAATCCCCGCTGGCTGGCCCGAATGACGACCGTTTCGGCCCGCGCTTCTTCAGCCTCGCGAACGCCTATGACAAAGATCTGCGCGCGCAGCTTCACGCTGTCGCCGGCAAACTGGATATCGACGTGGCAGAAGGCGTATTCGCCGCCTACACCGGCCCGAACTTCGAAACGCCTGCGGAAATCCGCATGATGCAAACCCTCGGCTGCGACGTCGTCGGCATGTCTATCGTGCCGGAAGTAATTTCCGCGCGACACTGCGGCCTCAAAGTGCTGGCGGTTTCTGCCATGACTAACTTTGCCGAAGGTCTATCCGACACCCCGCTTTCCCACGAACAAACCCTGAGCTGCGCAAAACTGGCGGTGGGTGATTTCACCCGACTGATCCGCGCGTTCTTCGCCGACCTGTCAGCGGCTGGGAAATAAGGGACTTCTATGGAACAGGCATTCAACCGCCAGCGGATCAATATGATTTCCTGGCTGAGTTATTTCTTCACCGGTGCGCTGGTTTCAACGCTCGGGATCGTAATCGGCCCGGTGTCGCAGGCGTTTGGCAAAGACCCCGGATTTATCGGACAGATGTTTACGCTGATGAACATCGGCCTGTTCCTGCCGATCATGATAAGCGGCGTGCTGATGCGCAAATTCAATCTGGGCAAACAGCTGATTACCGGCTCAACCGTCTCTGTACTGACCTGCATCGCGCTGTTCCTGATGCCGACCATCACCATGTTCGGTATCGGCGTTTTCCTGATTGGCGCGGCGTCCGGCATCATGATGTCCATCGGCAGCTATCTGGTCGTACGCATCAATGAAGATCCGAAGAAACGCTCGGCGAACCTGATTCTCACCGATTTCTTCTTTGCACTGGCGGGGGTGATTCTGTCGCTGCTGCTGGGATATTTGTTCCAGCATGGCGCAAGCTGGCTGGCGATGTACGGCGTCATGGCGGTGCTGAGCCTGATGATGATCGTGCTGTGCGCCGGGCAGAAATTCCCGTCGATTCCGCAGGCTGTTGAGAAAGAATCATCAACCGGCCAGCAGCACGACCGCTGGGGCGTTTCGGTGTGGGTGTTGTGCTTCGCGCTGTTTGCTTTCCTGCTGGCGGAACCGGTGTTCACCATGTGGCTGCCAAGCTGGCTGAAAGAGCATTTCGGGATGGCGGCTGACCGCGCGGCGTTCTACATCACGACCTACTGGACCGTGAAATCCATCGGCCTGTTTGTGAATCAGTTCACCGTTCGCTTCGTGAAACTGCGCACGTATCTGCTGATTTCAGCGGGTGTCGGGCTGGTGAGCCTGGCCGTGGCGGCCAACAGCGGGAACCCGATGCTTATCCTGATTTGCGCTGGTCTGTTTGGCTTCTGCAATTCCGGCCTGTTCTCAGGCATCATGAGCTACGGCAGTTTGCAGGTCAGAAATTCGCCGCCAACGCTGACGTCAGCCTTGCTGACTATCGGCACCATCGGGACGCTGATCTTCTCCACGTTGTCGTCGCTGGTGTACAGCCAGTACGGGTTATTCTGGGCACTGAATACTGCGACCATCGCTTACGTCTTCCTGCTGGCGGCGCTGATTTTTGCCTCGGTCAACAGCAAAGCCGAAGCGCTGGAGCAACAACCGTCGCACTGATTTTCTTAAATATTGTGCATAAAAAAGGGAAGACTCTGCGGAGCCTTCCCTTTTCTTATTTCACTGCCACGATTAAAGCTGGGGGCAGCGCTGCAAACTGTTGAGCCAGGATGTTTCAGGCTGAGCAACCAGACGACGGGCTCGACCGTGACGTCGCAGAATCAATCCTTTATCCTGCATTTCACTCAGGTCACGACGAATGGTTTCAAGACTTACATCCAGCGATTGTGCCAGTTCGCTTACCTGTAACACTTCATGCTGTTCTACCAACTGAAGGATGGCCTGATGGCGATTTTTTTTAAGCACCGGTTATTCCTGTATATTTGACAGTTGTGTGACCCATGTCACAAATAACGGAAACCATCATACCTGCGTTACATTGTTAATTTTGGGATCGATCTCAATTTTTCAGGAATCCCCACGAAGTTTTTACGCCTTCCGCAATTTTTGGTTCGCCGCGTTTCTCTGTCATACTATGCGCATGCTCCAAATCCCCGCCCGGTTCCGGTGAAAACACCCGTCCCGCCGGGATGAACCTCAAAGGAATTTTCATGGAATTCAATACTGCCGGTCTGATCTCGCTGGAAGAAGCGCTGGAAAAAATGCGCGCTTATGTCCCGTCCAAAACAGCGAAAGATACCGAATCTCTCCCGCTCGCTGCCGCCGCAGGCCGCATTACCGCCACGCCGGTGAAATCCCCGGTTTTCGTCCCGCCTTTTGATAATTCCGCGATGGACGGTTACGCCGTGCGCTGCGCCGATTTGCACACAGACGCCGTTCTGCCTGTGGCAGGTAAAGCCTTTGCCGGTGCGCCTTTCCACGGTGAATGGCCTGCCGGAACCTGTATCCGCATCATGACCGGCGCGCCGGTTCCGCAAGGTGCCGACGCGGTGATCATGCAGGAACAGGCCGACGTGTCAGAAGCGGGCGTGCGGTTTACCGCAGAAGTGCATAAAGGCCAGAATATCCGTCTGACCGGCGACGACATCAAACAAGGCGACAGCGTGCTGCCTGCCGGTGTGCGTCTCGGCGCAGCTGAATTGCCACTGCTGGCTTCTCTAGGCGTGACGGAAGTTAACGTCTGGAAGGCGCTGAAAGTCGCGGTGTTTTCGACCGGGGACGAACTGCAACCCGTCGGGACGCCGTTAGAGGAAGGCCAGATTTACGACACCAACCGTTTCGCCGTGCGTCTGATGCTCGAACAGCTCGGCTGCACCGTACTGGATTTAGGGATAATCCGCGATAATCCGCAGGCGCTGCGCACAGCCTTTGAAGAAGCCAATGCCTTTGCCGATCTGGTGATTTCCAGCGGTGGCGTGTCCGTGGGCGAAGCGGATTACACCAAGCAAATGCTCGATGAACTGGGCGAAATTGGTTTCTGGAAACTGGCGATGAAACCGGGTAAACCGTTTGCATTCGGAAAACTGAAAAACAGCTGGTTCTGCGGTCTGCCGGGTAATCCGGTTTCTGCTGCACTGACGTTTTATCAACTGGTGCAACCGTTTATCGCTCAGCTTTCCGGCCACACCGCCTGGAAGTTCCCGCCGCGCCTGAAAGCTAAAGCCGTGACACCGCTAAAGAAATCCGCCGGACGCCTGGATTTCCAGCGCGGTATTTTCAGCACAAATGCCGAAGGCCAGCTCGAAGTACGCACCACCGGCCATCAGGGCTCGCACGTCTTTAGTTCGTTCAGTCTCGCAAACTGTTTTGTGGTGCTTGAACGTGAGCGCGAAAACGTCGCCGCAGGCGAAATCGTAGAAATCGAACCTTTCAACGCCCTGCTTAGGAGCTGATCATGGCGACGCTGCCGGAACTGACGGATGCTGAAACCCTGCGTTATAACCGCCAGATCGTGCTGAAAGGGTTTGATTTTGATGCGCAGGAAAAGCTGAAAGCCAGCCACGCGCTGATTGTCGGTCTGGGTGGTCTGGGCTGTGCGGCGGCGCAATATCTGGCAGCCGCCGGAACAGGCACGCTGACCTTGCTGGATTTCGATACGGTTTCGCTCTCAAACCTGCAACGTCAGACGCTGCACACCGATGCCAGAATCGGCATGTCGAAAGTGGGATCCGCCGCGCTGGCGCTGGCGGCAATTAACCCGCACATTCAGCTGAATCAGGTTGATGCTCAGGCGGATGACGAAATGCTGCACGAACTGATTGCCGCCTGCGACGTGGTGGTCGATTGCACTGACAACGTCACGACGCGAAATCAGCTCAATCAGCAATGTTTTACGCAGAAAAAACCGCTGGTCTCGGGTGCTGCCATCCGCATGGAAGGCCAGCTCAGCGTGTTTACATGGCAGCCCGGCGAGCCGTGCTATCGCTGCCTCAGCCGTCTGTTTGGTGAAAACGCGCTGACGTGCGTCGAAGCCGGCGTCATGTCACCGCTGGTCGGCACCATCGGCAGTTTGCAGGCCATGGAAACCATCAAGCTGCTGACGCACTTCGGCGAAACGCCACGCGGAAAACTGCTGATGTACGACGCCATGACGCTGCAATTTCGCCAGATGAACCTGATGAAAGATCCGGGTTGCGAGGTATGCGGGGATTGCTGATTCTCAGAGTCTGTCGCTGAAATTCAGGTAAAAAAAAGTCCGCAAATTTGCGGACTTTTTTATCAGAATCAACGATTACGTATTGATACCCTGACTACGTAGGTAATCTTCATAGTTACCGGAGAAGTCGATGACACGGGTCGGTGTCATTTCCAGAATACGCGTCGCCAGCGAGCTGACGAATTCACGGTCGTGGGAAACAAAGATCAGCGTGCCTTCGTACATTTCCAGCGCCATGTTCAGTGACTCGATAGATTCCATATCCAGGTGGTTGGTTGGTTCATCCATGATCAGGATGTTCGGACGCTGCATCATCAGTTTCCCGAATAACATACGACCTTTCTCACCACCGGAAAGCACTTTCACTTTCTTCTTGATGTCGTCCTGACCGAACAGCAGACGCCCGAGAACACCGCGCACAGCCTGCTCGTCGTCTTTCTCGGATTTCCACTGACTCATCCAGTCGAAAACGTTCAGGGTATCGTCGAATTCGTATTCGTGATCCTGCGCGTAGTAACCGATTTTTGAGTTTTCAGACCATTTAACTGAACCGCTTTCCGGCTCATGCTCACCCACCAGCGTTTTCAGCAGGGTGGATTTACCGATACCGTTGGCGCCCAGAATCGCGACTTTCTCGCCGACTTCCAGCATCAGACCCAGGTTTTTAAACAGCGGACCGTTGTCGAAACCTTTAGTGATTTTTTCCACTTCCAGCGCATTACGGAACAATTTCTTGTCCTGCTCAAAACGCATGTATGGGTTCTGGCGGCTGGACGCTTTGATTTCGTCGAGCTGAATTTTATCAATCTGACGGGCACGGGAAGTTGCCTGTTTAGATTTGGAGGCGTTGGCGCTGAAGCGGCTGACGAACGATTGCAGCTCGGCTATTTGCGCTTTTTTCTTGGCGTTATTGGCACTCAGAAGTTCACGAGCCTGCGTTGCCGCCGTCATGTATTCGTCGTAGTTGCCCGGATAAACGCGCAGCTCGCCGTAGTCCAGATCCGCCATGTGCGTACAGACCATGTTCAGGAAGTGACGGTCATGCGAAATGATGATCATGGTGCTGTTACGCTCGTTCAGCACCTGTTCCAGCCAGCGAATTGTATCGATGTCCAGGTTGTTCGTCGGTTCATCGAGCAGCAGAATTTCCGGGTCAGAGAACAGCGCCTGAGCCAGCAATACGCGCAGTTTAAAGCCCGGTGCGATTTCGCTCATCGGGCCGTAATGTTGCTCAACGGGAATACCAACGCCCAGCAGCAGTTCACCGGCGCGGGATTCGGCGCTGTAGCCGTCCATTTCGCCGTAAGCGACTTCCAGATCAGCCACTTTGTAGCCGTCTTCTTCGCTCATTTCTGCCATTGCATAAATGCGGTCGCGCTCTTCCTTCACTTCCCACAATTCGGTGTGGCCCATGATCACGGTGTCCAGCACGCTGAACTGTTCGAATGCGAACTGATCCTGGCGCAGTTTACCCAGACGCTCGTTCGGGTCGAGGACCACGTTGCCGCCTGATGGCACTAAATCGCCACCGAGGATTTTCATGAAAGTGGATTTACCACAACCGTTCGCGCCAATCAGGCCATAGCGGTTACCGCCGCCAAATTTGACGTTAATGTTTTCAAATAACGGCTTGCTGCCGAATTGCATGGTGATGTTGTAAGTACTTAGCACAACGCTCGCTCTTCATTGGGAAATGTGATTTGGCGCGCATTATGCCACAACGGCGCGATGGGATCGCCTGTAGTTGTGTTCATTTTTCACTCAATAGCTAAAAAAGTGTGTTATGCGCAGGATTATCAGAGGGTCAGAAATGCAAAAAACCCGGCATCAGCCGGGTTTTTTTAGGTTAACCACTGAAATCAGAAGTTGTAACCGATCACGCCGTAGTAACCCCAGCCGGTAGATTTCACGTCGAAATTACCGTTACCGAAGTTCAGCTCAGCGCCGTCGGCCCACTGGCCGCCGTTGTGGAAATAACGTGCCACGAACGAGTAATGCCAGTGTGTGTAGTTCAGCGAGAGGATGTGGCTGGACGCAATCGAGTTATTAGAACGCGCTTTGTTGCCGTTCAGGTCACGGAAATCGTCATCGCCCAGTGTTGAGCCCCAGTCAAAGTTGGTGAACCCGATGTAGCTCAGGTTACCGCCCCACAGCTGCGTCAGAGGAACGAAGTATTTCACTTTGAAACGGTAGCCGTCCCAGCTGTTTTCGTTCGCTGCACCGTAGTTTTCCCACTGGTATTTTGCATACACGTTCAGAGACAGGCTCATCGGCAGATGGGTATCAATGTCGGTACCCAGACCCATATACCAGGTGTTCTGACGGTTATCGCTGTCCGGGCCCATATCGTAGATATAGTTGTTCGCGAAGTACCATTCTTTGAACGGACCAAAGCTCAGGTCAGTGCCGGTCAGCTTATCGATAGAGAAACGTGGTTCGATTTCCATAAACAGCGGAGAACCGTTCTTATCCCAGATACCGGTATCGTTGCCGTTACCCGCACCGAAGGTTTTAGGAATATCGATATAGCCGTAGAAATCAAACCAGTCTTTGTGCGCAAACGCTTCATATTCAAGATAAACATCGTTACGCAGAGTAGGCCCGAAGCGGGTGTCGGCGCTGCCAACAACGTTAACACTCTGGTGCCACCAGTCAGAAACAAATTCGCCCTTGCTATCATCAGCGAGCACGGTCGCGCTGTAGGACAAAGCCATCAAAGCGCCTGCTGCAATAATTTTATTTTTCATATTTTTACCAGAAGCGGGGGTGGGACAACGCCTTGCCACTTTCAGACGTTGCATAAATAGAACCCTAAAACTGTGATCCGCAACCGATTGCTGCACATAGTGCAATAAACATGCAATTTCCAGTCACTTCCTACAAGAGTTAACTTTTCTTAGCTAATAAATAGATTTGGTCAAGGTTTGTCAATTTCTGTTTCATCCTGATACATGCTCAACGTGACATTGATCACACTTATGTTTCATGGCGATTTCATCCGCATGTCATCCGGGCAAAACAAAGGGTGTACACAAATTCACCGCACCGTTAATTGTCATGCTATAGTTATGACAATTAACGGTGCGGAGACCGACATCATGACTTCAAAAATTACCGGGCTGTCTTCCAGACAAATGAAAGAGCCTGTAACGCCGCTGTGGGAATCTGCGGGGCTTCCCGCAGGCAGCGGAATCAGTTTGTTAAATGCCATACAGAAAGGTTTTCCGGTTGATAGCATCAACCGCCTGAACACAGAGCTGGGGTGGCCGAAAATGGTTTTGCTGGAAATAATGGGAATTAACGAGCGCAATTATGCGCGGCGTAAAGCCGGAAACGGATTACTGAAAAGCGATGAAAGCGAGCGCGTGGCGCGGCTGGTGCGCACCATCGATGCGGCGACGGATCTGTTTGAAGGCGACCGCATCGCGGCGCTGGACTGGATAACCCGCCCTGCTCCGGCGCTGGCAGGTTCAAGGCCGCTGGAGTTGTTGTCTTCAGAAGCGGGTGCGGTGGAAGTGAACCGGCTGATTGGCCGTCTTCAGCACGGGGTATTCAGTTGAAGCTGTTTCGCATTATTCAGACCCAACATTTAGCCACCGCATGGACGGGTGCCGGAGCCCAGATTTACGGTGGCCGCTGGAACCCGCCCGGCAGGCCGGTCGTGTATGTGACTACCAGCATCTCGCTGGCGATCCTCGAGATGCTGGTGCATTTGCAAAACAGCATGCTGATGCGCTCATACACACTGCTCAGTATTGAGGTGTCCGATGCGCTGCTCGATACGCTCGAGGTCGATGAGCTGGCAGCGGACTGGCGCAGCCCTTCCCCGCCGGACAGCACGCAGCGTCAGGGCGAAGCGTGGCTGGCAGAAGGTGAACATGTCGGGCTGAGGGTTCCGTCGGTGATTGTCCCGACGGAATATAATGTGCTGCTCAACCCGCAGCATCCGGATTTCGCGCAGTTGCTGGATTCCGTAGAACGCGAGCCCATGATGTTTGACCCGCGTCTGCAATAATTTTCCCGCCCTATGGCATGAAGCAAACAGCCCTCACTTATGCTGCTTTCCGGTTGCTCCGGTAAATCAGCGCCAGCGCGATAATCAGACAAGGGATCGCCGCAAGACGGTGCCATGACAGCGCGATTTGCGGATTATCCAGCCAGCCGAAATTGTCGATGAGCATTCCCATCGTCAGTTGCCCTAAAATCACGGCGACTGTAGCGACCGCCGTCCCTACCCGCGGCACGGCTGTCACCATCACAATGATGTAAGGCACACCAAATAACGCGCCCATCAGCTGCCATTTGGGTACGGTGAGCAGCGTTGCCTGCTGCGGTGTTTGCAAAAACAGAATCAGCACTGCCGTGATGGCCGCGCCGACGCTGAACGTCAGAAATGCGCTTTTCAGTACGCCAACCTTTTCGCCCAGTTGCCCGTTTACCGCCGCCTGCATACTCAGCGCCGCACCGGCCACGATAGCCAGGACAATCATAATCATTTCAGTCATTGGTTAACCCCAGGCAATCAGAACAAGTGCAGCAACAATAAACACCAGCGCCAGCAGGCGTTCACTGCCCACTTTTTTATGCGGCGTACCAAACCAGCCGAAATGGTCAATCAGAACACTTTTCGCTACCTGCCCGGACAAAATTGCAATCATCGTCATCCCGATACCAATCACTGGCGTCGCAATAGTCAGCACCACGACATACACCGGCCCCAGCACACCGCCGAGCAGTTGCCAGCCGGGTTGCTCAGTATAAGAAGGCGCATTCCGCGGGCTGAAAAACAGTACCAGTAAACCGGTCAGCACCGCGCCGACGCCAAAAATGCTGAGCGTCGCCCACAAGTGCCCGACTTCTGTTCCCAGCGGGCCGATAAGCCCCGCCTCCAGTGAAAGCCCCATCCCCGCCAGAACGACCAGCGGAATTAACATCAGATTCATCATTGCCCTGTTCTCATTATTTTTACTGCCGGTACTTAAGAAGCGGCGACTATAGCGTGACAACGCTATGCGAAAAACAGCACAATCAGGAAAATACCTTTGCAGGAATCGCACAGATGAAAAGCTTCAATCAGATCAACATTCAGTCTTTGCGCCTGTTTGTGGCGGTACTCGATCAGGGGAATTTCTCCGAAGTGGCGCGGCGCGAAGCGATGTCCCCTTCAACGGTTTCGCGCGTTATTGCTCAACTGGAGCAGGCATTACAAACGCAATTGCTGTACCGCAACACGCGGGCGGTCAGCCCGACTGAATCCGGAAAGTTACTGGCGGAGCATGCGCGTCAGGTGCTGACACAGCTGGATCTCGCCGAGCAGGATTTGCAGGAACAAAGCAGTGAACCGGGCGGACTGGTACGAATTAATGCACCGGTGGTTTTTGGTCAGCGTCATGTTGCGCCCTGGCTACCGGAACTGAGTACGCGTTTTCCCCGGCTGAATATTGAACTGATGCAGACCGATGATTTTATCGATCCGTTGCAGGACAGCGTCGATCTGCTGATCCGGATTGGCGTCATGGCCGATTCCACCCTTCAGGCACGAACGCTCGGCCACCAGAACTTCCGTCTCGCCGCCAGCCCGGCGTATCTTACCCGCGCAGGCAAACCGGCCACGCCGGACGATCTTTCTAATCACAGTTGCCTGGTTTTTAAAGGGTTTGCCGGTTCCCAGCGCTGGTACTTCCGCCAGCCGGAAAAGGAATGGCGCTCCTGGAATCTGCGCGGCGTTCTGACCAGCAATAATGCAGAAACCCTGACGCAGGCAGCCATCGGCGGAATGGGGTTAGTGGTTTTTCCAACCTGGCTGATTGGCGATGCATTGCGCGCCGGAACGCTGGTGAGCGTGTTGCCTGAGTACCAGGTTTCCACGTCGCCGGAACCACAGACTATCTCGGCGTTGTATCCAAATGTCCGCAAGGCTTCAGTTAAGGTGCGGGTGGTGATTGATTATCTGGTGGAGAAATTCGGGAGCCCGGCATACTGGGAGTGAGTCAGTTGCACTGAGGGCTCTTTCGATTAGTCCGGGAAAATTTCGGATTCCCGGTTCAAAGCCTTGGTTTGCCACCCATGGTTTTGACGTTGACGCTAAAGGCTAACCCTTTACCTCAACTCCATCCCGACATGCGCGATCCCGTCTTCATCATAAATCTCCGTATACGCCACAAATCCCAGTCTGCCGTAAAACTGTTGTAAGTGCGCCTGCGCGGAAATCGCAATCCGCTCGCCCGGCCAGTGTTTCTGGCAGGCGGCCAGCGCCTGTTCCATCAGCTGATACCCCAGTTTCAGGCCGCGGGCGGAAGGCGCGACGATCACACGTCCGATGGCGACGTCATCTTCATGCCGCAAAATACGCGCGTACGCCGCCGGTTTCCCGTCCAGCCAGGCGACGATATGACGATTTTCTCCGCTCAGATCCTGCCCGTCGATATCCTGATACACGCAGTTTTGCTCGACCACAAAGACTTCGTTGCGCAGTGCCAGAATGGCGTAAATCTGCGCCGTGTTCAGTTCGCTGTGATGATAATCCTGCCAGTGAAGTGATGATTTTTCAGTCATGAATAAGTGCCCTGCCTGCGTCTGTAAGCCAAAAAAAAGAGATATTCCTGAGAATATCTCTTTTTAACATACGTTTTACAGCCAATTTGTCAGGCAGATTTTTTCAGCGGTGATGTGCGAACCGGCGCATCGCCTGCGGTGTAGTAATCCGCCGTGCTGCGCGGTAACGGCTGGCGACCACGGATTTTATCGGCAATCTTTTCGGCGATCATAATTGTTGTCGCGTTCAGGTTACCGGTTATGATCTGCGGCATGATGGAGGCATCCACCACGCGCAGGCTTTGCAAGCCGTGAACGCGCCCTTCTCCGTCCACTACCGCCATTTCGTCGGTGCCCATTTTGCACGAACAGGACGGGTGGAAAGCCGTTTCCGCGTGTTCGCGGATAAAGGCATCCAGCTCTTCATCCGTTTGCACGTTTTCACCCGGACTGATTTCGCGGCCACGATAAGGATCCAGCGCCGGCTGATTCATGATTTCACGCGTGAGACGAATGGCATCGCGGAATTCCTGCCAGTCCTGTTCCGTCGACATATAGTTAAACAGAATGCTCGGATGCTGATGCGGATCTTTCGATTTCACCTGCACGCGTCCGCGGCTTGGCGAACGCATCGAGCCTACGTGCGCCTGGAAACCATGCTCTTTCACCGCGTTACTGCCGTTGTAATTAATCGCCACCGGCAGGAAGTGATACTGAATATTTGGCCACGCAAATTCTTCACGGCTGCGGATAAAACCGCCCGCTTCGAACTGATTGCTCGCGCCGACGCCGGTGCCTTTGAACAGCCATTCCGCGCCGATCGCGGGCTGATTGTGCATCTGCAACGCCGGATACAACGAAACCGGCTGGGTACAGCTGTATTGCAGATACATTTCCAGATGATCCTGCAAATTCTCGCCAACGCCCGGCAAATTATGCACCACCGGAATATCCAGCTTATTGAGCAATTCTGCCGGGCCAACGCCCGAACGTTGCAGAATTTGCGGAGAGGCAATCGCGCCGCTGCACAACAACACTTCCCGCTTCGCTTTGGCCTTTACCGCTTTATCGCCGTCACCTTTGAAATAGCTGACGCCCACGGCGCGCTTGCCCTCAAAGAGGATTTTGTCAGTCATGGCGTGCGTGACGATGGTCAGATTCGCGCGCGGTTTTGCCTGATCCAGATAACCGCGAGCGGTACTGGCGCGGCGACCTTTCGGCGTAACGGTCCGGTCCATCGGGCCAAAACCTTCCTGCTGATACCCGTTCAGATCGTCAGTGCGCGGATAACCGGCCTGAACGCCCGCTTCAATCATCGCGTGGAACAGCGGATTATTGCCTTTTTTAGGCGTCGTGACGCTCACCGGGCCATCGCCACCGTGGAAATCATTCGGGCCTATATCGCGGGTTTCTGCCTTGCGGAAATACGGCAGGCAGTCCAGATAAGTCCAGTCTTCCAGACCCGGCGCTTTCGCCCAGTTATCGAAATCCATCGCGTTACCGCGGATGTAACACATGCCATTGATCAGCGACGAACCGCCCAGACCTTTACCTCGTCCGCATTCCATACGGCGGTTATTCATGTGTGGCTCGGGGTCGGTTTCATACGCCCAGTTGTAACGGCGTCCCTGCAACGGGAAAGCCAGCGCGGCAGGCATCTGCGTGCGGAAATCCAGACGATAATCCGGGCCACCGGCTTCGAGCAGCAGCACATTGATGGCGCTGTCTTCAGTCAGTCGGGTGGCGAGTACGTTGCCGGCAGAACCGGCACCAATAATGATGTAATCGTAATCCATTAAAATCTCCTCTGATGCCGCGGATTAAAAGACTGAGCTGAATTCGCCCAGTTCGACCTGCACGGATTTGATTTGGGTGTAATGCTCGAGTGTGCTGACGCCGTTTTCGCGGCCAACACCGGAATGTTTATAGCCGCCGACCGGCATTTCAGCCGCTGATTCGCCCCAGGTATTGACCCAGCAAATCCCGGCTTCGAGTTTGTGAATAACGCGATGTGCCCGGTTGAGATCCTGCGTCACCAGCCCGGCCGCCAGACCGTATTCGGTATCGTTGGCGCGGCGGATCACTTCCTCTTCACTTTCATAGGTCAGAATGCTCATCACCGGTCCGAAGATTTCTTCGCGAACGATCAGCATGTCATCGCGGCAGTCAGTAAACACGGTCGGTGCCACATAAGCGCCTTTTGCGTATTCGCCGGTGGTGACGCGCTCGCCGCCGGTCAGCAATGTTGCGCCTTCACGCTTGCCGCTTTCAATGTAACGCAGCACAGATTCCATGTGCGCGAAGCTGACAAGCGGGCCAAAATTTACGTTTTCGTCAGTCGGATCGCCCAGACGGATACGCTTCACACGTTCCAGCACTTTGGCTTCAAACGCTTTATGCAGTGCTTTGGGAATAAACACGCGGGTGCCGTTGGTGCATACCTGACCGGAACTGTAGAAGTTCGCCATCATGGCGATGTCCGCGGCTTTATCGAGATCCGCGTCTTCAAAGACGATCAGCGGTGATTTGCCGCCGAGTTCCATGGTGACTTCTTTCAATGTGGATGCTGACGCGCTGGCCATCACTTTCTTACCGGTTTTGATGCCGCCGGTGAACGAGACTTTAGCGATATCCGGATGATCGGTTAACGCCTGCCCGACACTGGCCGCGCCGGTCACCACACTGAACACGCCGTCCGGCACGCCCGCTTCGGTGTAGATTTCAGCCAGTTTCAGGGCGGTGAGCGAGGTGTTTTCGCTTGGTTTAAAGATCATCGCATTACCGGCTGCCAGCGCAGGTGCGGATTTCCACAGGGCAATCTGAATCGGGTAGTTCCACGCGCCGATACCGGCCACCACGCCCAGCGGTTCGCGGCGGGTATAAACGAAGGAAGAATCGCGCAGCGGTATTTGCTGGCCTTCAATGGCAGGGATAAGACCGGCGTAATATTCCAGCACGTCTGCGCCGGTGACAATATCGACTGCCAGCGTTTCCGACAGCGGTTTGCCGGTATCGGCAGTTTCTATCGCGGCCAGCTCATCGTTGCGGTCGCGCAAGATATCTACCGCACGGCGCAGGATGCGCGAACGGCTCATGGCTGTCATCGCCGCCCAAACTTTCTGACCTTTTTGCGCGGCTTTCACCGCCAGATCCACGTCTGTGTGCGTGGCGGATTGCAAATGCGCAATCACGTCGCCATTGGCCGGATTAACTGCGTCGAAGGTTTCATCACCGGTGCTGTCCTGAAAACGTCCGTTGATATAAAGTTTTTGCGTGCCGTAGCGGGACATAAATCTCTCCTCGGTCTGTGCGGTCTGAAGGTTTTCTGCTGCGCTCAGGTGAGCTGCGACTCAATGTGGCGGCGGGTAATTTGCATCGCCTCGGCGCGGTTAAATTCCTTACCGCTCAGCGCACCGCGCAGCCACAGGCCGTCAATCAGTGCAGCGGTACTTTGCGCCGCGAGCCGCGCTTCACCTTTGGGCAGAAAACGCCTGAATTCAGAACATAAATTTGAATAGAGCCGGCGGCTGTTGACCTGTTGCAGCCGGTACAACTGCGGGTGATGCATGCTGCTTGCCCAGAAGGCCAGCCAGGTTTTCATCGCCGCGCTGTTGGTCTGACTGTCGTCAAAATTGGCTTCTGCAATCGCATGCAGCCGCGCTGTCGGTGCGGTATCCGTCAGCTGCGCTAACCGCAACTGCACCCCTTCCCCCAGATGACTGAGCAGATAGCGCATAGTCGCTTCCAGCAGCCCATTCTTGTCACGAAAATAGTGACTGATGATGCCGTTGGAGACGCCTGCGCGGCGCGCAATTTGCGAAATCGAGGCATCGTGCATCCCGACTTCGTTCACTGCGGCCAGCGTTGCCTCAATCAATTGCTGCCGTCTGATGGGCTGCATTCCTACTTTGGGCATGGATCCGGCTCCTGAAAATGAGCGGGTTGAGACGCGCTTAAAAACCCGTTTTTTTACGCTTTCGTCCAACCTTGTTAACGCTCTGACGTCACCTATTTAACTTTTTTTTGATTGAACGTTCAATTAAAAATGCATATATTTTATTACCAATACGTTAGTATTTTGTATGATTATTGAGATGAATTTTGCGCCAATTTATTGAAAAACAGTGAATAATTAACAAGACAGGGGAAAAGATGGCAATTGCCGATACGAAAGAAAAATTACCTGAGAAACCACGGGACCAGCTCAACAAGGTGGTATTTTTCACCTCCGCCGGTCTGATTTTAGCCTTCACTTTGATGACCATTTTCTTCACAGATTTATCGGGAAAATGGATCAGCCTGACCCTCAACTGGGTGTCCGCCACTTTCGGCTGGTATTACATGCTGGCGGCGACGCTGTACATCGTGTTTGTAGTGTTCATAGCCTGTTCGCGCTTCGGCTCGATCAAACTTGGTCCTGAACAATCCAAACCCGAATTCAGCATGATGAGCTGGGCGGCAATGTTATTTGCTGCCGGGATCGGCATCGACCTGATGTTCTTCTCGGTCGCCGAACCGGTCACGCAATACATGTTGCCGCCGGAAGGCAACGGCCAGACGCTGGAAGCCGCGCGACAGGCGATGACCTGGACGCTGTTCCACTACGGGCTGACCGGCTGGGCGATGTATGCGCTGATGGGTATCGCGCTCGGGTATTTCAGTTACCGTTATAACCTGCCGCTGACCATCCGTTCGGCGCTGTACCCGATTTTCGGTAAGCGCATTAATGGCCCGATCGGCCACAGCGTAGATATCGCAGCAGTGGTCGGTACTATCTTTGGTATCGCGACCACGCTGGGTATCGGTGTGGTGCAGCTCAATTACGGGCTGAAAGTGCTGTTCCATATTCCGGAGAACCTGACTGTTCAGGCGGCGCTGATCCTGCTGTCGGTCATTATGGCAACCGTCTCGGTGACGTCCGGTGTGAATAAAGGCATCCGTATTCTGTCGGAACTCAATGTGCTGCTGGCGCTGGGGCTGATTCTGTTCCTGCTGTTCTTTGGTAACACCGAATTCCTGCTCAACGCGCTGGTGCTCAATATCGGCGACTACATCAACCGCTTTATGGGCATGACGCTCAATACCTTTGCCTTTGATCGCCCGACTGAATGGATGAACAGCTGGACCCTGTTCTTCTGGGCCTGGTGGGTAGCGTGGTCGCCATTTGTCGGCCTGTTCCTGGCCCGTATTTCCCGTGGCCGCACGATCCGCCAGTTTGTGCTGGGTACGCTGATCATCCCGTTCGTCTTCACCCTGCTGTGGCTGTCGATTTTCGGTAACAGCGCGCTGTATCAAATCCTGCACGGCAATCTGGATTTCGCGAACGAAGTGATCGCGCACCCTGAACGCGGCGTTTACAGCCTGCTGGCGCAGTATCCGGGCTTTACGCTCAGTGCGTCTGTCGCGACCATCACCGGTTTACTGTTTTACGTCACCTCGGCAGATTCCGGTTCGCTGGTGCTGGGGAATTTCACCTCGAAGCTCGCGGACATTAACAACGATGCGCCGAACTGGCTGCGGATTTTCTGGTCAGTTACCATCGGCGTGCTGACGCTCGGCATGCTGATGACCGAGGGCGTTTCTGCGCTGCAAAACACCACGGTAATCATGGGGCTGCCGTTCAGTTTTGTGATTTTCTTCATCATGGCCGGGCTGTATAAATCCCTGCGTCTGGAAGATTACCGCCGCGCCAGCACCCAGCAAACGCTGGCACCGCTGCCGGCGACGAGCGATGCTGCGCTAAACTGGAAGCAGCGGCTTTCACGGGTCATGAATTATCCTGGCACGCGCCATACGCAAAAAATGATGGATACCGTGTGCCGTCCGGCGATGCAGGAAGTGGCGCAGGAACTGGAATTGCGCGGTGCAAAAGTCACGTTCAACGAACATGAGCCGCAGGAAGATGAAAAAATCGGGCCACTGGAATTACAGGTGGCACTGGGCGAAGAGCAGAACTTTGTGTATCAGATCTGGCCGGTGCGTTATGCCGTTCCTGCTTTTACCTACCGCGCCCGCGCCGGGAAATCGCATTATTACCGGCTGGAAACCTTCCTGCTCGAAGGCACGCAAGGCAATGACCTGATGGACTTCACCAAACATCAGCTGATCAATGACATTCTGGACCAGTACGAACGTCATCTTAACTTCCTGCACATCAACCGCGAAGCGCCGGGGAATACCCTGACCTTCCCGGAACAACCGGTTTAACACTGATTAACAAAAACCCGCGTAATGCGGGTTTTTTAATGTCCAGAAACGTGCGCCTAACCTAAAAACGGCAGGACTTTTTCCAGCAGCAATTCCGGTTGCTCTTCGGCGATGTAATGCCCGCAAGGCAGCGCTTCACCCTGTACGTCTTCAGCGACTTTTCTCCACTCCTCAAGCGGCGCAAAACATTGTCCGACCGTGCCTTTCTCGCCCCAAAGCACCAGCAACGGACAAGTCAGTTTGCGGGCTGCATCCAGATCTTCTTTGTCGTGTTGCAGGTCGATACTTGCCGACGCCCGATAGTCCTCGCAAATCCCGCGCGCCGTTCCATTTTGTTGCAGACAGCGCAAATAATCTGCGTAAGCTTCGGCGGTGAAAGGCTGCATACCGGCGCTGCGGCTGCCCATCACACTGTGCAGATACTGATCCGGATCGGCGGTGATGAGCGTTTCCGGCAGCGGTGCCGGACGGATCAGGAAAAACCAGTGCCAGTAAGCGCGGGCAAAAGCTTCATTGGTTTGCTGATACATCGAAAGCGTCGGCGCGATATCCATCAGCACCAGGCGTTTAACGGCCTGCGGATGATCCAGTGCCAGCCGGTGCGCCACGCGAGCGCCCCGGTCATGGGCAACAACGCTGAACCGGCTGAAGCCGAGCGCCGCCATTAACTCCCGCTGGTCTTGCGCCATTTCGCGTTTGCTGTAGCGCAGATGTTCCGTGTCGGGTTCGGGTTTGCCGCTGTCGCCATAGCCACGCAAATCAGCCAGAACGACGGTGAACTGAGACGTCAGAAACGGCGCGACTTTATGCCAGATCGCCTGAGTCTGCGGGTGTCCGTGCAGCAATAACAGTGGTTCGCCCTGACCGGCAATCCGGTAAGCAATCTCTGTGCCGTTCACGTCCATCCGGCCTTGGATAAAATGTTCAAACATGGATTTTCTCCTTTTTTACCCATCTTAGTCGCTGGCTTTTGAGCAACAAGGTCACAAATGAAGATTGCCGCTTCACGATCTGTGTTTTGAGACACCACACTCAGGCCGTTGCCCGATAACGGGTAAGTTTGCGACGCTGGCATTATCCATTACGTTCATCAGGGCAATGAAATGAAGCCAAAAACGCTGTATGAAAAGCACATTGATAGCCACACAGTCCGCACGCTGGACGACAAAGGGCACGTGTTGCTGTACATCGACCGGCAGGTAATTAACGAGTACACCAGCCCGCAGGCTTTCAGCGGATTGCGTGAAGCGAACCGCCGGGTATGGCGACCGGAAACCTCGCTGGCGGTGGTCGATCACGTCAATCCGACTGCGCCTTTGCGCACACGCCAGATGCGGGACGCCGGTGGCGCGCGCCAGGTTTCGTATCTGGCCGAGAACTGCGCAGAATTTGGCATCGAGCTGTTTGATATTCTCGACGGTCGTCAGGGGATTGAGCACGTTGTCGCGCCGGAGCAGGGCTTTATCTTGCCGGGCATGGTGATTGCCGCCGGTGACAGCCACACCACCACTTATGGCGCGCTCGGCGCATTCGGATTTGGTATCGGCACCTCTGAAATCGAGCATCTTCTGGCGACCCAGACGCTGATTTATAAACGTCTGAAAACAATGCGCGTCACCGTAAACGGCGCGCTGGCGAACGGGATCACTGCCAAAGACGTGGTGATGGCGCTGGTGGCAAAAATCGGTGCAGCAGGTGCCACCGGCTACGCCATTGAGTTTTGCGGTGAAGGCATCGGCGCGCTGAGTGTGGAAGGCCGTATGACGATTTGTAATATGGCGGTGGAAGCCGGTGCGCGCGGTGCATTTATGGCACCTGACGACAAAGTTTTTGATTATCTGAAAGACAAACCGCGCGCGCCGCAAGGCCAGCAATGGGCGGATGCCGTGAATGTCTGGCGTGAATTACACAGCGATGCGGACGCCGTTTTCGACCGCGAAGTCGAACTGAGCGCCACAGAAATCGCGCCAATGGTGAGCTGGGGAACCAGCCCGGATCAGGCGGTGGCCATTGGCGGACACGTACCCGATCCGGAATACGAAGCGGATCCCGCACGGCAAAAAGACCTGCAACGCGCACTCAGCTATATGGGATTACGCGCCGGGCAACCGCTTAACAGTATCGCCATCAGCCACGCCTTTATTGGCTCCTGCACCAATGCGCGCATCGAAGATTTACGCGCTGCCGCCGACGTGGTTCGCGGAAAAACCGTTGCACCGACCGTACGCGCAATGATCGTTCCCGGCTCGAGTCAGGTGCGCTCCCAGGCCGAAGCCGAAGGGCTGGCGGAGATTTTCATCGAAGCCGGTTTTGAATGGCGGCAGTCCGGCTGTTCAATGTGTCTGGCGATGAACGACGACGTGCTGTCGCCAGGCGACCGGTGTGCGTCGAGCACCAACCGTAATTTTGAAGGCCGTCAGGGCGCCGGAGCGCGCACCCATCTGATGAGTCCGGCGATGGTGGCCGCCGCCGCAATTTGCGGTCATCTGACCGATGTTCGCGAAGTGTGAGGAGAAAAAACATGCAAGCATTTACTGTGTTAAGCGGCGCAGCCGCGCCCTTCCCGGCGGCCAACGTCGATACCGATGTGATCATGCCGAAGCAATTTTTAAAAGGCATCGACCGCAACGGGCTAGACCGCGGGGTATTTTTCGATTTGCGCTTTCTGGCAGACGGTTCACCCGATCCGGCTTTTATCCTCAATCAGCCTGAATGGAAAAACGCCAAATTCCTGCTGGTCGGGCCGAACTTTGGCTGCGGCTCCAGTCGCGAACATGCGGTGTGGGGGCTGAAACTGCTGGGGATACGGGCGCTAATCGGCACCACGTTTGCGGGGATCTTTTTCGACAACTGCCAGCGCAACGGCGTGCTCACCGTACAGCTCGCCCCGAACCAATGGGCACAGCTGGCTGAACAGGTTACGCAGGCGGAAAGCAACGAAATTACCGTCGATTTACCGGCGCAGACAATAAGTTTGCACAATGGCAAAGAGATCGTTTTCAACATCGACGAACTGAGCAAACTGTCATTGCTCAACGGGCTGGATGCGGTGGGGAATACGCTGCGATATAGCGATGAAATCCTTGAATTTCAGCAGGCGTATTTGCAGCGTAACCCGTGGCTGGCGTGAAAGCCTTATTGCAGTAACTGGCTAAAGCGCTGATGCAGGAATTCAACGCAAACCCGCAGTTTTGCAGAATCTGCCAGCCGTGTGGGGTAAACCGCCCAGACGCTGGCTGGCTGGGAAAACTGCGGTAAAACCTGCACCAGTTCACCGCGGTCGATATAAGGCCGGACATCCCACTCAGAGCGCAAAATAATTCCGTGGTGTTTCAGCGCCCACTGCAATACCACTTCGCCGCTGTTGGATGACAACACGCCTTTGACCCGTACGCGCTGTTCCTGCCCTTCTCCGGTCAGCGACCAGATGCCAAACGGGTTGTCGCGCTCTTTGAGCACCAGACACTGATGTCGCGTCAGGTCGTCCGGCGAACCGGGTTCGCCGTGCGTGGCCAGATACTGTGCAGAAGCACAGAGAATACGCTGATGCTGCGCCAGCTTTTTACCGATGTGTTGTTCGGGAATGTCATCGCCGACCAGAATTTCGAGATCAATGCCTTCGGCGACCAGATCAACAACCCTGTCGAACAGGTCGAGGCGCAGGTTCAGCTGCGGATAACGTTCGGCAAGTTCTGCAACAGCGGGCGCAACGTGGCAACGTCCGAAACCGAACGAACTGCAAATATGCACGTTGCCGCGAACCTCACTGCGGGAGTCTGAAACATCACCAATAAACTGGTCGAACGTGTCGAGAATTTGCAGCGCCCAGCGTTGCGCCCGTTCGCCATCTTCAGTCAGGCGAACGCCGCGGGTTGAACGATGCAGCAAACGGGTGTTCAGGGACTCTTCGAGGATCTGAATACGCTTACTGACATAGGCCGGAGACTGCCCGAGTTCGGTCGCCGCCGCGGCAAAGCTTTGCTTGTTCACCACCGCCAGAAAAACCCGTAAGTCTTCAGCCAGCGGCAAGCGGTCACGTTCAGTTGTCATGGATTACGCCCTGGCCCTCACGTTATTTGTTATTGGCCGGTTCATTATTGGCCTGTTTTTTATTAGCAGGATAGATATCCGTGAGTTTTACACCCGCCAGCTCAAGTTTTTCTCTGGCTTCTTCAAGATCGTCATTTTCGATTTCCAGCGGTTCCTGATCTTTCCCCTGACAAGGCGTCAGCGCCAGTTCGACCAGGATCGGGAAGTGATCGGAGCCCATGAAATCCAGTCGTTTCAGATCAATCAGCGTGAAATCTTTGCTGTGGAAAACGTGATCCAGCGGCCAGCGCAGAAACGGATAGCTCGCATGAAAAGTATTGTACATTCCCCGACCGCGGCGCGGGTCAAGCAATCCGCTGATTTTCATAAATAAACGGGTGGTACGCGACCACGCGACGTCATTCAGATCACCGGTCACAATGGTCGGGAAATGCGCTTTCGCGGCGGTATGCCCGACGGCGATCAGCTCACCGTCACGGGCGGTTGATTCATCCGCTTCGGTCGGGCTTGGCGGCCTCGGGTGCAGACAGTGAAGCACCACCTGTTCGCCCGACGGCAGTTCTGCTCGAAAATGCATGGAAGGAATATCTTTCGCCACCAGAAACTGAATTTGCTCGCCGTGCATTGGCAGACGCGAATAGACGTGCATGCCGTAGAGGTTATCCAGCGGGCAGCGAAGGCTGTGCGGGTAGTCGGCCTCCAGCGGAGCCATCTGGTCTTCCCACCACTGGTCGGTTTCCAGCAGCACGATAATGTCCGGTTTGTGTTCCTGAATCTGACTGAGTAACTGCGCGCTCTCCCGGTTGGTAGTGAGCACATTGCTGTTCATGATTTTGATACGCGAATGGCCGTTGGGCACCGTCTTCTTCACCTGCACGCGGTATAAACGGGTGTAAGGCAGGATCCACCAGCCCTGATACGCCATGCAGGCGACCGTCAGGATAATCACAATGCCGGTCAGCACACCGTCAAACGGTAAAATCAGCAGTTCAGTCAGAAGAAAAAGCAGGCACAGGGAAACCATTTGCAGGCGAGGGAAATCCCACACACGCACCCACCAGCGCTGATTTTTGGAAAGAGGAAGCAGCGTCAGTAAGGTCATGATGACCGTCAGAACGCAGACGATAATTCGGAGTGCTTGCATCGGTTATCAGCCCTGATAAAGAGAAATCAATTTGTAATACCCTGGATAATTCGCATTGCAGGAAGGCGGCAAGCTGAGGGATCCCGAATCACTGACATAAGTCAGTGATTCGGGTGAGTAAGCGTAGCCAGCGCACATGCAACGTGAAGTATGACGGGAATTTTGTTAGCCGATTGTGACTCAAAAAGGGTGGAGCGACCAGAAGGATGTCGCCGCCTTTTTCATTCATCAGAAAAAGACGGCGATTTTAGCGGTGTTACTTCGCCGGTGCTGCCGGATCAGGCGTATGGCACCAGTTGTGCTGCTCTACAATCCCGCCGTTTGGCGAGGTGTATCCGATACAGCCGAGAAGGGTGTCGTACAGTTTTTCATGAAATGCCGGTTTCTTCTCAGCGGCCATTTTTTGCAACTGTGCAAAGCTTGCCTTGTTCTGATCGTTAGACAGGAACTTGTCCGACGCCCAGACCATGATCGGCACAGTGCGTTGCTCAACTGGCGCATGATCACGTGGCGTACCGTGGAAATGCATGCTTTTGGAAATCGATTCGCCGTGATCGGATGCGTAGAAAACAATAGCGTTTTTATCGCGCAGCTGATCAAACACCTGCGACAGGAAGTAATCGGTATAGAGCAGCGTGTTGTCGTAAGCGTTGATCATTTCCTGCGTTGAACAGGAGTCATCGATGCCCATACATTCCGGCTGATATTTGGCAAATGAACGTGGATAACGGTCTGAATACAGGTAATGCGAACCCTTGGTATGCAGAATAATCAGGTGTTTTCCCTGCGGATGATTAGCCATCGAATCTTTCATTTCATCGACCAGCAGCATGTCATCGACCGGCTTGCCTGCGTTACGTTTTTCAGAGGCGATGTTTTCACGCAATGAATAATCATCGGCGCGGGTTTTGTTGTAGAACCAGGCTTCACTTTGCATGGAATACAGCTCAGAGCTCCAGCCGTTGCTTTTCAGCACGGAAAAAACGTTCATCTCTTTCAGGGTACGCTGTGGCGCTTCCGAAGCGCCGCCCTCACGCACAAACATGCAGCGCAGGGAAAGTTTGGTGGCGGTATCGCAGGAATAGCCCTGCAACGCGACCAGATTTTTCTCTTTGTCGAGGTTCGGCGTGTTATCGCGGTCATAGCCGTAAAGGCCCATGTGGTCACGACGTGCACTCTCACCGATAACGAATACCACGTACATATCTTTGGCATCTGCCGGTGCGGTGTAGGTGAAATGTTTCGCCGGATCGTAAAGATTTTTGGTGTCTTCGGCCTGGCTGTAGCTGCTGTAGGAGTACAAGCCCAGCGCGGACAACCAGTTGGACGGAGAATAAGTTCCTGCCACGACGCCGCCGTAGCTTGCCATCATGCGGTTACTTTCTTTGTCATGACGATCCTGCACTTTGCCCATCAGGCGGAGCGGCATGTAACAAAGCAGACCGGAGATCACCAGCAGGCCGGTTTTCACCGCCACTTTTTTGAAGGTGGTTTGTTTGAGTGCCGCGCCCGGCAGGGTGCTGAGCCACATCAAAAATACCGGGATCAGGCTGACGAGCGCCGTCCAGGCCACAAAATGCGTACCGACAGATTCTTTCGATAAATCAATGGAGTCTGAGGCCAGCGCTGCCGCCAAAATCCCGTAGCCGATATCGACGTTGAACAGGATCATGTAATAACTTGCCGCCGCCGAGGAAATCACAATGGCAGTCATCAGCACACGGAAAACCGTTTTGCCGGTATAGGAGAGCAGCATACAAAGGAAGTAAACCAGGGCAACACACGCCACCATCTCGACCACGATCGACAGCATATTGTCATAATGCAGCTGGCTGTAACGGCGGATGAAAATCGGAAGGTTTAACAGGATCCCAAGATAAAGCGCAATGAAAACAGAAATGCTCTGCAGCGAAAGTGAACGTATTTTATGCATTAGTAATAAATGGCTCTTTTGTGAGTCTGTTTACGTCGTACTGACCGTTCGAACCGGAGGATGGAACCCACTCCTTAGGACTATTCAGACCCCGGGACAAGCATTTTTGTTCAAATGCAAAGGTTTCTGCCATTGTGATAATGTAACCAAATTAACCAAACCCTTACTTTTCAATAAGTAAAAAATGAATTTTCTTTAAGATTTTCTGAAATTTTTCCGAGCTGTTGAAGAATTATTAAGAAAGCCTGTGATCCGGATCGGATAATGGCCCCGGAAATGACAGCGTGAACCGGGTTTCGCCCTGCGGCGAACTCGTTACCCGAACGCTTCCCTGATGCAGCGCCATAATCGCCTGAACTATCGATAAACCGAGACCGCTGGAGCTGCCGCCTTCACTGCGTGATGCATCGGCCCGGTAGAAACGGTCAAAGAGTTTGCCCAGTTTTTCCGGCGGGATCGGATTGCCCTGGCTGGTCACATGAATCTCCATGCCTTTACCCTGCGGTTGTGCGCTGATCGTGATGGTGCTGCCGTCATGACCGTAACGCACGGCGTTGGCGACAAGATTGCTGATCGCGCGCTGAAACAAGATAGCGTCCGCGTACAAAATCCCCTGCCCTTCGCCGTACAACTCCATTTCACGCTCTTCCGCCAGCCCTTCAAAATATTCCTGAATACGGGTAATTTCAGAGGAAACATCAATACCGGTGATGGTTAAAACAGACCGCGCGTCGGTGGCGCGGGCAAGAAAAAGGATGTTTTCCACCATGCGGGAAATACGTTCCAGCTCTTCCATATTGTTTGCCAGCAGCGTTTCATACTCTTCCACCGTGCGCGGCTGGTACAACGCCACCTGGCAATGCCCCATCAGGGCGCCCACCGGCGTGCGGATCTCATGCGCCAGATCGGCTGAAAACTGGGTCAGGCGCTGATAGCCCTCCGAAAGCCTTTCCAGCATGTCGTTGAAAGAATAGATAAGTTGCTGCAATTCCTGCGGCGCATTCTCCGTGCTTAGCCGGGTCGAGAGGCTGGACGGATGAATTTGCGTCGCCTCCTGTGCCATGTTGCGTAAAGGTTTTAAGCCTCTGCGGATCACAACATAACCGAGTGCGGCAATCAGCAAATAGGCGAACAGCACGGCGCCAATGATTTCCCAGCGAAATGTCTCCAGCAGACGCGATTCTTCCGTCATGAAATGCGCGCCGGTAATTTCTACCGTTCTGCCATCCTCAATCTGCACACTTGCACGGGCAAAGCGCACCGGCGTTCCGTCCGGTGCCATCAGGTGATGCACGGTCTCCAGGGTGAGCGGCTGGCCGTCGGGCACGGGCGCAACCGGCGGTAAGATCAGCTGCGAGGGATTAACGTTAATCAGTGGCGGCTCGCCTTCGAGACGAAAAGTCAGAATATCGCGCTCGTTGCCGAGCATATTTTCAAACAAACCGGGATTACGGCTCAGCTGTGATAACGGAAATTCATTCGCCAGCAGATGGCGGAAATACTGCACGCGCCCGCTGACCTGATAATCCGCACGGCGCACCAGCTCTTTATCCATCGAATAATAGAGATAAAAACCGACAGCGCTGACCACCAGCGAGGCAATCAGCGCAAACAGTAATGTCGCCCGCAAGGTCAGCGACATCGCTCGTTTTGAGGCGGACGGACGGGCAGTTTCTTTCATCACGTTAGTCATTGCGCACTTCACAAACGTAGCCAATGCCACGCACGGTATGGATCAGTTTCACCTCAAAGGCGCGATCCACCTTGGCGCGCAGGCGCTTAATCGCCACATCCACAACGTTGGTATCACTGTCAAAATTCATGTCCCAGACCTGCGAGGCGATCATGGTGCGCGACAGCACTTCGCCTTCCCGGCGCATCAGCAGCTCCAGCAACATAAACTCTTTATTGGTCAGCGCGATGGTCTGATCCTGTCGGGTGACGCGGCGGCGCAGCACATCGAGATTCAGATCGGCGACTGAAAACGTGTCCGGCTCGCGTGCCGTCGGGCGGCGCAGTAAGGTGCGGATCCGCAGCACCAGCTCGGTAAATGAAAACGGTTTAATCAGATAATCATCCGCGCCGAGTTCCAGCCCGTGAATGCGATCCTGCACTTCGTCACGCGCCGTCAGAAACAGCACCGGCACGTCACTTTTTTTACGCAGCACTTCCATCACCTGCCAGCCATCAAGGCCGGGCAGCATGACGTCGAGGATCACGGTGTCATAACCCTCTTCCAGCGCCAGAAACAGACCGTCTGCGCCGTTGCGCGCCAGATCCACGCTGTAACCCGCCTCCGTCAGCCCTTTTTTCAGGTAGTCGCCTGTGCTGACATCATCTTCTATCACCAGTATCCGCATTCAGGCCCTCGGCGCCGCAAGATCATTCTCCCAAAGAATGATTCAGAGGAAGTTTATCAGTTTCATCAGACACCTTTGATGACAATTTTGTCATCAACTTGTCATCAACCAATCCCGGTTTATCGTCCACTCTTAATGAAGTTATTCATCACTGGCCGGTTCAGTGATTCATCTAACAGAATGAAATAACGCTAGAAAATGGAGAGTTAATCATGAACACACCTACACGCCTTGCCGGTTTATTACTGGGTTCCCTGCTGATGTGCAGCGGAATGACATCCGCCTTTGCGGCCGATAACGTGATTAAACCGACGCGCGGAACCATTGATTCAGTTAATGACTCATCGGTGCAAATCACCACACGTCAGGGTGAAAAGCTCGATGTGAAGCTGACTGACCAGACCAAGATCAACGCCGTTACCAAAGGCCAGATCAGTGATATCAAACCCGACAGTTTCATCGGTACCGCCGCAGTTCCGCAGGCTAACGGCACGCTGAAAGCGCTGGAAGTCCACGTCTTCGCACCAAGCCTGCGCGGCAGCGGTGAAGGCTTCAACCCGTTTGAATCTGCTGACGGGAAAATCAATACCATGACCAACGGTACCGTTGGCAAACTGGTCAACAGCAATGGCCGCACGCTGACCGTGAAGTATCACGATGCTGAGAAAACAGTTGTTGTTCCTGACGACGTTCCTGTGGTTCTGCTGGCACCGGGCGACCGCAGCCTGCTGAAACCGGGCACTAAAATCGTGCTGTTCGCCATGAAAGATGACAAAGGTGCGCTGGTTGCCCGTGGCATCGCCGCCGGTAAAGACGGCGTCGCGCCACCGATGTAATCAGGCTGTTTAACAGGAGATTTACCGTGAAACCTCAGCCCTCTTCAGTTCGAAAACGCAGGATCCATTCCTGGCCGGTGCGTATCAGCCACTGGATTAATCTTCTGGCAATGATTGGTATGGTGATGAGCGGCTGGGGGATTTATAACGCGGATCCCCTGTTTACCTTTACGTTTCCGCAAAACACCACACTCGGCGGCTGGCTGGGCGGCAACATCGCCTGGCATCTCGCCGTGATGTGGCTGCTGGCGGCTAACGCTCTCTTTTATCTGCTGTGGGGCGTTTTCAGCGGCCATTTTAAACGGGACTTTTTCCCGTTTTCAGCCCGCAGCGTCTGGCGCGATACCGTTCGTGCCCTGACCTTCCATCTGCCCCATAAACTCGGCCAGTACAACGCCGTGCAAAAACTGATGTACAGCGGCGTTTTGCTGCTCGGCGTATTGCTGGTGCTTTCCGGCTTATCCATCTGGAAACCGGTGCAGTTCAGCGGGCTGGTATGGCTGTTCGGCGGGTTTGATATTGCCCGATATGTACACTTTTTTGCGATGAGTGGCGTGATGCTGTTTGTGGTCATTCATGTCCTGATGGTGCTGCTGGTGCCGAAAACATTTGTGGCGATGATTACCGGCGGCAAGGTAATGAATAAAGAGGAAAGTGCCGATGAGTGAAAAATCGCAACGGCCAAAAATCATTCTGGAGCCCGATCAGCGCAAGCAGCTGGTGAATATCCAGCGCCGTCTACTGCTGCGCTCAGGATTAACGCTCGGTGCCGTTTCCATGCTGACCGGCTGTAATTTGCAGGACGGCGACGAAGTCGACAAAGTGCTGTGGGCGATGTCGCGCTGGAATGATCGCGTTCAGGGCTGGTTATTTGGCGGGCAGAAACTGGCGCAAACTTACCGCGCCGACCAGATTACAACACCGTTTCGCTTCAACGCGTATTACCCCGAATACAATGTGCCGGAAATCGACATCCCGAACTACCGGCTGGAAGTGTCCGGACTTGTGCAAAAGAAAGCCTCGTGGACGCTGGAACAACTTCAGCGCCTGCCGCAGGAAAGCCAGATCACCCGGCTGATTTGCATTGAAGGCTGGAGCGCTATCGGGCAGTGGAAAGGCGTGCCGCTCAAAACATTTCTTCAACACGTCGGAGCCGATCTGACGGCTAAATATGTCGGGTTTAAATGCGATGATCGCTATTACTCAAGCATCGATATGGCCACCGCGCTGCATCCGCAAACCATTCTGGCACTGGATTTTGGCGGCAAACCACTGCCTCCGGATTTCGGATACCCGCTGCGGCTGAGAATGCCTACGAAGCTAGGTTTCAAAAACGCCAAACATATCGGCGCGATTTTCGTCACCAATACTAATCCGGGCGGTTACTGGGAAGACCAGGGTTATAACTGGTTTAGCGGGATTTGATAATACCTTAGCCCTTTATTCTATATTCCGGCTAAAATTCAATAAGTAGAATTCATTATCCGGATCAATAATAAAGGGCATTTCCAGTCATCCCTGCCGGAAAGGCATAATTTCAACTTCATTATTTAAATTACTCGTCTTAAAAAGCTCTCCCTTCATTTAAGCCAGACTGATTAGTGAAATAGTTAACGGCTCATCCATTATATTTTTAAAACCCTGCAAAATAACACATAATATATAACCCAGATCAACAAACAGGCTTTTTAACGACAGAGTCCACTTCCTCTATATTGCTGAATTTCGGCCCGCGTAATATACAAGGATTCATAAACACGCCATTAAGAGAAAGTATGGATACGGTTGAAGAGCTAAAAGGAACCTACTTCTATGCAGGGAAGTCCAACCTGACTGCGGGTGAACTCCTGTTTATGATTTTTTGTGAGAACACGGTAGATCAATTTGGCTTGGGTATCGCAGATTTTGGTGCTGTCGTCGCGTTATACAGTGGAATGAATAACCAGACAACGAGAGGGAAACCCCGAACTGCGATTGAAGGTACGTCTCGCGCTTCGAAAAAAGTAAGAGAAGTGTTCAATCAAGTAAAGTTCCCTTTTGGTATACAACTCCCTACCTGGATTGGAGGCTATACCCCCTGGACTGTACAAAGGAGGATGGTAGCTAAAATTGGAACATTTGTAGGTCGAACCATACCATTAATCGGTGAACTTATTATTCTCTCTGATATTTCCCAAATCCTTTACCGGTCGATACGCGACTATAACATCATAGCCAGAGGCAATGATAAAATATGGTAACTGACAACATTGAACAACGCATAATCGCACTAGTGACTCGAAAAAGTGGAGTTTATCTTTTTAAGAAAAAAAAGTATGACACTTACACAGCAGACTCAAACATTCAGTTTGATGTAAAGCTTGATCAGGATGATGTTGAAGAGTTGATGGAGGATTACTTTTCAGAATTCAACGTTGAAAGAGGCGAGTTTAAAATTGAAACCTATTACCCAGATGTAATTTTTTCATGGAATCCATTTAAAAAACATGTGGTTGACACTCCTGATTTCACTATCGGAATGTTAATAGAATCGGCCAAAGCGGGCCGCTGGTTATACGATTAATAAAAAGGAGTTTTAACGATGGCTGTACCTGTTCACTTATGGCTTAAAGATGATGGCGGCGCGGCAATCCGCGGCTCTTCCGATGTCAGGGGGCGTGAAGGCAGCATAGAATTGAGAGGAATTCATCATAACCTGAGCATTCCCACCGACGGTACAACAGGAAAACTGACCGGCACCCGTCAACATGCTCCATTTCAGTTTGAAAAAGAAATTGATAGCGCATCTCCTTATTTGTACAAAGCTGCCGCAACAGGCCAAACGTTAAAATCGGCAGAAATCAGATGGTACTGCATCAGCGACGCGGGGCAAGAAGTTGAATATTTCAATATCCTGCTTGAAGAAGTCAAAGTGATATCGATTTCACCGTTAATGCATGATACCCGCGAATGTACGGGAACGGGCCACATGGAAAGCGTTGCCCTGCGCTATGAAAAAATCACCTGGAAGTATAGAGATGGAAATATTCAGTTCGCCGACGCGTGGAATGAACGTGCAACCGTGTGAGAGTAAAATACGTTGAATCACAGACATAAAAAAACCGCTCTTTCGAGCGGTTTTTGTTTTCGCGATAGGGTAACGGCAAGCGTTACACAGGGCGAAGAATTAGAAGCTGTAACCCACGCCTGCGATCCAGGTGCCAACATCAACACTGCGGATGCGGGACTGTTCGTAGGAAACGTCCAGAGCAACGTTCTGGATTGGGTTGAACTGCAGACCAGCACCGTAAGAGAAACCATAATCGCTGGTGTCTGATTTTTCACGGTTAGCAGTAGAAGCCACGTTTTCGTTGTACTGGAATTTACCGTAGCCCACACCGATCACGCCGTAAGCAGAAACCCAGTCGTTGATGCGGTAAGCAGGACCCGCAGTGATGCCGTAGTATTCTGCTTTACGGTAGTCACCAGAAGTTGGGTTGCTGTCGTCCTGAATGTAAGTGAAAGAGCCGATAACGCCCAGTGGGTTGTTATCTTGCTCGTAACGGTACTTCAGGTTGAAGCCGTTTGCTTTGTTTACAACGCCTTGTGCGTCACCCTGAGCGTAGCCAGCAGAAACGGTGCTGGTACCAGCGAATGCGCTAGAGGAAACACCCAGTGCTACGACGCAAGCTAATGCGGAAAGACATGCAATTTTTTTCATAAACCACCTCAAAAAGAGAAACCAAAGTAACCTTCACGTTCCAAAATATAACAAAAACCAGTGTGAAACTCTGCCTCAATTAAGATGTCCAAAGCATCATATGGTGTAACAGGAAGTTTCCAGTGCTTAGTATCTATCTAAATTTATTGAGATTTTCGTCACTAAAACTATAAGATAAACTTATTGAACTTTTTGGAATTAGCAGATAATTCCTAAATTTTTGGGCAAAAAAACGCCACTTTTTGACAATTTTTTAAGAAACTCATTCTGAAAAAACTTTTTTTGAGGATTTTTTCTCGCGTGATTTCCCACTACACTGACTGTGCTTTACCTTTCTTTTCAAAACTATAAATCTGAAGATTCTGGATTCATGGGATCACCTCAAAAGGCGCAATGGATGTCACAGTCAGAACAAAATCAGCCGCAGGACTCTCAGGACGCGGCACATAATAATGGCCCGCCACTTCCCGCGTTACCCCGGAAAGCTTCACCGCTGATCGCCATCCTTTTATTACTCGTGGCGATGCTCTCATTACAGGGTGGCGCGTCGCTGGCCAAAACGCTGTTTCCGGTCGTCGGGCCGCAAGGGGTGACTGCACTGCGTCTGGGCATCGGTTCTGTTCTGTTACTTCTCTATTTCCGACCGTGGCGGCTTAAAATGCGCGGCGGTAATTTCCGCGCGCTGCTGATGTACGGCCTCGCGCTCGGTTGCATGAACTACAGCTTTTATCTGGCGCTACGTACCGTGCCGTTAGGGATCGCTGTTGCACTCGAATTCACCGGGCCGCTGGCCGTTGCGATGTTTTCCTCGCGCCGTCCGGTCGATTTCATCTGGGTCGTGCTGGCCGTCGCCGGGTTATTGTTCCTGCTGCCGCTGGGGCAAAGCGCGGGCGGTGTGGACCTGAAAGGTGCCTGTTTTGCGCTGATTGCCGGTGCCTGCTGGGCGATTTATATCCTCGCAGGACAGCGGGCCGGCAGCAGTTATGGCCCGGGCACGGCGGCGATGGGTTCACTGATTGCCGCACTGATATTCTTCCCGATTGGTGCGATTCAGGCGCATACCTCAATTTTCAGCTGGGAGATTTTGCCGCTAGGTTTGCTGATTGCCCTGCTGACCTCGGCCATACCTTATTCGCTGGAAATGATGGCGCTGACCAGGCTTCCGGCGAAAACCTTCGGCACGCTGATGAGCATGGAACCCGCCATGGCGGCACTTTCCGGGATTATTTTCCTGGGTGAGTTCCTGACGGCCTCGCAGTGGCTGGGGCTGGCCGCGATTATTGCGGCATCTGCCGGTTCAACGCTGACGCTCCAACGCAAAGCCAAAATAGAAACGGTCGATATTCCGGGCAATAATCCTTCAGGGAAGTAAATTCATCCCGAATCTTCAAAAAAGCCACGTCATCACGATGTGGCTTTTTTCTTTTCTATCAATATGTTGAAAAATACTTTCGCCTTTTTCATTTTATTTCATCTTTTCCTGCATCCAAAAGCAGGGGGTCATTCGTATGTATAGATGTGAGGCAAGACCTTACCTACTTAACCTGCGAAGGACACCATCATGAAAACATTACTCCGTACTGCTATCTGTGCTTCTCTTCTGCTGAGCACTGCGTCAATGGCTGCAATGATGTCTCAAAACACCACCATGGTCGGTGGCGCTGAAATGTATCCGTCTAAAAATATCGTAGAAAATGCCCTGAACTCTAAAGATCACACCACGCTGGTGGCTGCCGTCAAAGCCGCAGGTCTGGTCGATACCTTACAAGGCAAGGGCCCGTTCACCGTGTTTGCCCCAACCAATGCCGCCTTCGCAAAATTACCAGCAGGCACCGTTGATAACCTGGTAAAACCGGAAAACAAAGCCACGCTGACCAGTATCCTTACGTATCACGTGGTTGCAGGTAAATATGAAATGAAAGATCTCGAAAAACTGCTGAAAAAAGGCAACGGCACCGCAGAGCTTAAAACCGTAAACGGCCAGCCACTGTGGATCCTCAATAACGGCCCGCACAATATTCAGCTTAAAGATGGCAAAGGGAATATCGCCAATATCAGCACTTATGACGTCCAGCAGAAGAACGGTGTGATCGACGTCATTGATACCGTCCTGATGCCAAAATAATACCGACTATACTGAGGGCATGATTTCTTTATGAAACAGCACCTCAGCATGTCAGGACGGGCGAATGCATGACAATTTTTTAGTTAAGCCAACACCAGAGAATGCGCTGGAAGTACAGCGTGAACTGATGAGCGCCATGGCCGTTGGCGATCGACAGGCATTTGAGCAGTTATACCGTCTGACGTCCCCCCGGTTGTTTGCCGTCGCATTACGCATGTTGCGCCGGCACGCCTGGGCAGAAGAAGTTTTGCACGACAGCTACATCACCGCGTGGAACCGCGCCGGTTCGTATAATCCGGCGCTCAGTTCCCCGATGACCTGGCTGACACACATTGTCCGCAACCGCGCCATCGACTGGATGCGCGGGAGCGACAATCAGCTCGATGAGCTGGATGACGACGTCATGAACAGCGACGCCAGCGACATTGATGAGCCTTTGCAACGGCTGCAACAGGACAGCGATGCCAAAATTCTGGCGGCCTGCCTGGCGCACCTTCCCGCAGAACAACGACAGAGCCTGATCCTTGCCTATTATCAGGGCCTGTCTCACGGCGAGGTTTCCTCACATTTACAACAACCCCTGGGGACGATAAAAAGTTGGATCCGTCGCGCCCTGGATCACCTTAAGAGCTGCGTCGGACTATGAAAAGCAGAAGCCATTATCAGGCTGCCCTCGCAGCCGAATATGCACTCGGCACCTTGCGCGGCGCGGCGCGGATTCAGTTTGAGCGCAAGATGCACGATGACCCGGGGCTAGCGGCTGAAGTCGCCCGCTGGCAGGAGGCGTTTACGCAACTCGATAACCAGATTATCCCGGTGATCCCACCCGCGTCAGTCTGGAAGCGCATTCAGCACAATCTGACGTTACAACCCGATAAGCGCCCTGCTCCGGCGAAAAGACCGGTGCGCGGATACATTGGCTGGGCGCTGGCCGCCGGGCTGGCCGCGTTGTTGCTGATCCCTCACCTTCTGGTACAACCCGCTGCGCCAACGCCGGTCGCCATTCTGGCCAGCAGCGCAGGGCAGCAAAACGGGCAATGGGTGGTCAGCGTCGATATGAGCACGCGCAGCCTGTTGCTGACACCGCTCAGCGCACCGGATCTTGCGGCAGACCGCAGTCTGGAACTGTGGGCGATACCACCGGGTGGTAAACCGCGTTCGCTCGGCTTGCTCAACACTCAGCAACCGACGCAGTTAACGCTGGCCGCAAAAATGCCGGATCCGGGTTATACGCTGGCGATCAGCCTCGAACCTCGCGGCGGCTCTCCAACCGGACAACCTACCGGCGCAGTGCTTTATAGCGGTACGCTGGCACTGTAATCCTTTCAAGTTACTTATATAAAACGGCAGATATTTCTCTGCCGTTTTGCTAATTCTATTCAAAATAAATAATTACCCGATCTGATTGTTATTCTCAGCCATTAAACATGAGTATCATGAATATATATTCACATCAGAAGTTACATTCACAAATATTTATCACGCTTAAATGAAAATAATTATCACTATTAATGCTTATGAATGCCGGAATAAAAAATACAATTACGGATGAATCCTATGCACCTGAGAAATCAGTATGATAGGTTAAACAGGTCGACGAGACAGTCCTTTTAGACACACGCTATCAGAACGATAGGAACGACTGTCCTGCAAAATTTCGATTTATTGCTATACTGAATGCAGTTAAGAAATACATTATTTAGCGTTTATTTTAATGAAACAAGGAGATATGAATATGAGTACCGCTAAACTGGTCAAAACGAAATCTTCTGAACTTATCTACACACGCAACGATTTAGATGAGAGTGTTAAACTCAATACCATCAAAGTGCTTAATCGTCTGGTGACTGAATATATCGATTTGTCGCTGATCACCAAACAGGCACACTGGAACATGCGTGGCGCAAACTTTATTGCGGTCCATGAAATGCTCGACGGCTTCCGCACCGCAATTATTGACCATCAGGACACTATCGCGGAACGTGTCGTTCAGTTAGGTGGCGTTGCGCTGGGTACCGTGCAGGTTGTTAACGATAAAACCCCGCTGAAAAGTTACCCGACCAATATCCACACCGTTCAGGAACACCTGAAAGCGCTGGCTGAACGTTATGCTGTTGTGGCTAACGATACCCGCAAAGCCATCAGCGAAGTGGAAGATGAAGACACCGCAGATATCTTCACTGCCGCATCCCGCGACCTGGATAAATTCCTGTGGTTTATCGAATCTAATATCGAATAATCAAATTCCGGCACCGCTGGATCAGGCTGCGGTGATTTGAGTGATTAATGCGAGAAAGCCAGTGACGCGAGTCGCTGGCTTTTTTTGTGCAATAACAAACGCCTGCCCCCACCCTCTTATGACAATTTCACTTAAAACACCCTATCTCTGTAACTTTTAATCAAAATTGAATAATGCCGCTAATGAATAGTTACAGGCTCAACTATATTGGCAACTTACACCGATGGAACCGGTTTCACTATCTCACTGAAAAATAGAGTTTTTAATTTTTACCTAAGAGAAATCCTAAACCAATAGGCGTGATGAATGATTTAATGCAAATTAATAGTTCAAAGCAATTTTACATAGTTGTGATCACCCCTGAAACTTGCTGAAATATTTTTTCGCAACCTTTACATTTTTGTGAAAAATAATTTCTTGCTAACTCACTAAAAATTAAAAGGAAGATAGTTTTCAGGGATGGTATCCGGCGTTAACCCCCAATACGAAAACTCGCGCAAAAGTGATTCTCCCCTGCGGCAGCATCACTGACGTGTAATGCATTGCTGTTTTCTCACATTCTGCTCAGTTTCAAAGCACATTGGCTGCTGTACGCCAGGGGCGGTAGCGTGGAAAAACGTAAAAATACTGGAATAATCTGATGGCACGTAGTGGCTTGGAAGTACAAAAAGCAGCCGTTAAAGCGCTTTTTTTGAGGGAAATTAAAACCCGTTTTGGTAAGTACCGTTTAGGGTATCTGTGGGCAGCGCTGGAACCGATGGCGCATATGCTGATTCTTCTGGGGATCTTTGGCTACATCATGCACCGCACCATGCCTGATATTTCGTTCCCTGTATTCCTGATTAACGGCATTATCCCGTTCTTTGTATTCAGTAATATTAGTAACCGGTCGATCGGCGCTATTGAAGCCAATCAGGGGTTATTCAATTACCGCCCTGTTAAGCCGATCGATACCATCATTGCCCGTGCCATATTAGAAGCCCTTATCTACGCCGTTGTTTATATTTTACTGATGGCCATTGTCGGCCTCCTTGGCGAAGAATTTGAAGTGACTAAACTGATTACACTGGTTCTTGTCTGGATTTTGTTAGTCCTCTTCTCTTGTGGCGTCGGATTAATTTTTATGGTCGTGGGTAAAAGCTTCCCTGAAACAGAAAAATTCCTGCCTATCCTGATCAAGCCGCTCTATTTTATCTCCTGCATTATGTTTTCACTGCACAACATTCCGAAAGAGTACTGGCCATATCTCTTGTGGAACCCAATTGTTCATGTCGTTGAACTTTGCCGTGAATCCGTTGTGCCGGGTTATATCAGCGAAGGCGTGAGTTTGAATTATCTCGCAGGTTGCACTCTGGTAGTCTTATTTATTGGGTTAGCCCTTTATCGCAACCGTGAAGAGGCAATGCTGACATCATGATAAAAATTGAAAACCTGACAAAATCATACCGCACACCCAAAGGCCGCCATTACGTTTTTAAAGATCTGAACGTTGAACTGCCCTCCGGTAAAAGCGTGGCGTTGATTGGGCGAAACGGCGCAGGTAAATCAACGCTATTACGCGTCATCGGCGGAATTGACCGTCCTGATTCCGGCAACATTCACACCGACAAAACCATTTCATGGCCTGTCGGCTTAGCGGGTGGGTTTCAGGGGAGCCTGACCGGAAGGGAGAATGTGAAATTCGTCGCCCGCCTCTATTCCACACCAGACCAGCTTCGTGAAAAAGTGGCCTTTGTCGAAGAGTTTGCCGAACTCGGCAAGTACTTTGATATGCCGATTAAAACCTATTCTTCCGGTATGAAATCCCGACTCGGTTTTGGCCTGAGCATGGCATTCAAATTTGATTACTACCTGGTTGATGAAGTCACAGCCGTCGGTGATGCCAGATTTAAACAGAAATGCGCTGACTTGTTTAAAGCACGACACAAAGAAGCCAGCTTTTTGATGGTATCGCATAGCCTGGGATCGCTAAAAGAGTTTTGTGATGTGGCTTTGTTTATAGGCAGGGATAACAAAGTTAAGTACTTCGAATCGGTGGATGAAGCTATTACAACTTATAAGAATGATGAGGGGATCTGAATCCGGTTTTATTTGTCATCACCAGTTATAGCCCCGTCAGAGCGAACTTGCACAGCATATTGCTTGCAGAAAATAGTTAGGGCTTTACCCCTAAGGATTTTTTATCGAATGAAAAAAATCAAAAAATTTATGAAAAGCCCTGGAATTTATTTCCGGGATTATTTTAACAAAAAATATCCGATTATCAGAAATGAAATTCAGTGCCCTGAGTTAGAAGAAAATATTTTAATCAGGCATGATCTCGCAATTGAAAAGCTACTGCACATTAATTTTCCCATCGATGTGGTATTTACATGGGTAGATGACTCAGATCCGCAGTGGAAAAAAAAGTATTTGCATTACAAGGCTGAAATTGGTGCAGAAACCTTAGGCAATTTTGCTACTGATGATGCCCGATTTAGTAATCATGATGAACTGCGTTATTCAATAAAAAGCATCGAACGCTATATCCCCTGGGTAAGAAATATTTTTATTATCACTGATAATCAAAAACCCAACTGGTGTGAGTCGAACGACAAGATAAAAATCATTGACCACAAAGAGATCATCGATAACAAGTACCTCCCAACTTTTAACTCACACGTCATAGAAGCAAACTTACATAAGATATCCGGGCTTGCAGAGCATTTCATTTATTTTAATGATGACGTATTTGTCGCAAGAGAACTTCCACCAGGACACTTCTTCAAAAGTAATGGCATTTCTTCTTTGTTCTTGTCACAGAAAAGCCTGACGGCAATGCAGGCGCGGGGCACCAACACCCCCACCTTATCAGCATCTCAAAGGGCCTGTAGGATTTTCAGAGATGACTTTGAGTCCCTTATTGATACACCCTTAGTTCATACTTATGTACCGCTCAGAAAAAGTATTTTCGAAGAAGCCTGGCGCATATATGAGTCTGAAATAACATGTTTTTTGCCTAATAAGTTCCGCACCAATCAGGATATAAACTTAGCCACTTTCTTTGTACCCTGGCTAAGTTATATTACAGGTAAAGCAACCCCATCACGGGACATTTGCTACTACTTTAATATCCGTTCAACAGCGGCGCGAAGTTATTTCAAAGCACTTATGAAAGCGAAACAGGACGATGCCTCGCCTCATTCCTTTTGTGCAAATGATTTTAATACGCAAAAAGCTACGCTTGACAATTATCAACTCCTTTTAAGTACTGCACTTAAATATCACTTTGAATCAGAGAATGAAAATGCTTAACAGAAAAGTAAAAAAACTAATTCGCGATCCTAAATTATTTTTCTCTGATATGGTGAAGAAGCAGAAGAAAAAAATAAATAGCATACAACCTAAAGAATACAACGGCAATTATCAGTATACTGTTGTAACAGCTGTTTATAATGTTGGAAGATATCTTGATGAATATTTCAACAGCATGGTTAAACAACGTCTAGATTTTAAAAAACATATTAATCTAATTCTAGTAGACGATGGCTCTACTGATGAATCGGCGGAGATAATAAAATCGTGGAAAAAAGTATCCCAATAATATCACCTATCTTTATAAAAGCAACGGAGGACAAGCTTCAGCAAGAAATATGGGGCTTCAGTATGTTAATACTGATTGGGTTACATTCATTGATCCTGATGACTTTTTAGATGTTAATTATTTCAAAGCAGTAGATAGTTTTGCAAAAATTAATGAAAAGAAAAATCTTGATTTAGTGTCTTGCAATTTCATTTTCTATTTTGACGAAGTTAAATTGTATAAAGACACTCATCCATTAAAATATAGGTATAGTCAAGGTGATAAATTATTCCCTGCAAATAACCTTGGTAACCAATTGCAATTATCTGCAAGCACCGCATTTTTCAAAACCAATGTTATCTTGGATAATAAAATAAACTTCGACTCAAGGGTAAAACCAAGTTTTGAAGATGCCCATTTTGTAGCGCAATATTTAATACATTGCAAAGAAAGTAATATTGGATTTCTAAAATCTGCTAAATACTTCTACCGAAAAAGAGGTGACGGAACGTCTACTTTAGATAGTGCCTGGGAACACCCTGGATTATATGACTCGGTGCTGGAGCATGGATGCCTTGACATATTAAAAAAACATAGAGATTTGACCAGCGAAATTCCAAAAAATGTGCAAATTACCATCCTTTATCATTTAATTTGGTATATTAAATCAATTGTGAACCATCCACAAAAGATTGCTTTTTTGACTGAGAAACAACAAGTAAGATTTAGAACCTATCCCAAAAGGAATTGTCAGTTAATAAGTAATGGCAATTTTTGAGGGAAGTATGGCAGGCAAC
>NZ_JAEMGT010000148.1:0-8168 GCF_017655185.1 Rahnella sp. ChDrAdgB13
GGATACAGAGCTGCAACTACTCGTCGAAGTTAGAACAACGAAAGCCTTGCAAACTGGGATGCGTTCATACAGGCGTCATGACGGCCAACAGTTTTCTTGAGTACTTCCTGGTGTTGTTCGGCTGGCTGCTGAACAACGCCCTATGGAACATCCTTATCAGCACGGGACTCTTCGCGCTGCCTCTGGTTTTCAAAGTGTTAGGTATCTGGCTGAAGGTGCGCGAAGAAGGTGCCGATGAGGGAAATAAAGGTGTTCTGGCACTGCCGCGAGTTGAGCACGCGCTGTACGTGTCATTCTGCGTGATGCTGTTCTGCTGCATTCCGCTGCTGCCGGTTGATATCAGCACCATTAAATTTGACACCTCACGGGCAAAACAGTGTGGGGTAAGCGTACCCACGCCCCAGAACTCCGGTTACAAGGGGCTGGTGAACGACTTTGACGGTAAGACCGCCGAGGTGCCGGTGTGGTGGTATATGTTGCATATGATCTCCAAGGGCATCACCCAGGCGATGATTGCCTCGATCCCCTGCGGAGACCAGCTACGTCAGATGCGCTTTGATGTCCAAAACACCAAAATTCGCGACCCTATTGTTTTGCAGGAAGTGCAGGACTTTGCGGACCAGTGCTATTCCCGTTCTTACTTCAAGCTTAAAAACAGTAACACCCAACTGAGTGACGCAACGATTAACTCAGTTGGGTGGATTGGGAGTAGCTACTTTCTCAATACCGGTGGTTACTATGATTATTACACATCGACCAGCCCCCGCAGCCAGTGGCCGTATGACAACGCCCGGGACAGCGGTTATCCCGATGTTGGCAAAGGTGGTTATCCGACCTGCAAACAGTGGTGGTCTGACGGTACTAATGGCCTGAAAGCTCGAGTGCTGGCCAACATGGATGAGTCGACCAAGGCTGAGCTACAGCGGAAATTTAGCAAGGATCAGTGGGAGGAGATGGCACTGCGCTGGCTGGTGAGTCCACGCAATGTTGGGCTTTCAGGCAGTGGTGAGACTTATGCTACTGGCAGCAGTGATGTGGGCTCAGGCCTGGCATTTAACGTAACCCGCCTCGTGTCGACAATTGGCGTGGGAATTAAGCAGGCAGAAGCACTGCCGGGTTTTGATGCGCTGAAGCAAGCATTACCGATGATACAGGCACTATTGGAGATGATGATTATTATCGTCATTCCAGTACTGATGATGTTCAGCGCTTATGAACCAAAAACCGTTGTGACAATATCGTTCGCTTTGTTTGCCCTGATATTTATCACTTTCTGGTGGGAACTTGCGGGCTGGCTCGATGACAGGATGATTACCATTTTGTATGACAGCATGTCTGCACAGGGTATTTCAAACAGTAGCGTACCCTTTGCGGAGTTTACCAGCTCAACCGCCGATGGGTGGATCATGAATCTTGTTCTGGGAATGATGTATGTTGTTTTTCCAATGTTTTGGTTAACAACACTCAGTTGGGTGGGGGTGAAGGTTGGCGATATGGCAAGGGCAATGAGTGATGGAGGCAAGATGCCACAAGCAGCAGGTGAGGAAGGAGGAAAAGCAGCTGCAGGGGCTGTTAAAACAGCTATTAGCAAAGGAGTAAAATGAAAAATAGCCGGGTTTCATGCCCGGCTTTTAAATATCACGGTTTTCAGATTCATATGGGCGATCCTCCCAAGAATACTTTAAATGTTCGGGAGACTTGTTGGTTCTGCTTTTGTTATCAGTCACTGTAGCAATTAGCCCAACGGCTTTAATGCTACCAACCGCAAAATCTACAGATCCTAAAAGTAAGTTTCGACCTAACTCTTTGTAATCTGATTTCTTCATTTTGAATTTTGATGGTTTCCTGGAGGTGATTTCCTCCAAGTCTTTCGGGTCAAAGCCGTTTTCAACGCTCATATTACCAACCCTCTTTTAATTAACGATTTTACTCTTTAGACAGCTTAGTCTTGAGCGCATCGTAGACATCTTCTCTACGATCTACTGTAATGACCGTGATGACAACATCATACTCACCTTCAGATGTTTCGATGACCTGGTAGACAAGCCTGAAGCCATCAGAGCGTAATTTGATTTTGTAGCATTTTTCGACACCTGACAACTTATGTTTTATTGGGGTAAGAGCTTCTAGCGATAACCGTATTTTTCCGAGCTTTTTACGAAAAGCTTCACGAATCTTGCTGTCCAGATCATCCCATTCTTTTTTCGCCGAAGTTTTGAATTTGAGCTGGGCTTTGAAAGCTTTGCCGGTCATTACAGGTTTTCCCAACTAACTTCCACTTCGTCTTCATCCTGGCGACTACGAACAATATTAGCCAGTTCCCGGTCTTCAATCGCATCGAGCATGGCCGCATAAAGCTCAGCCGGAATGCAGTAAAAAGAGGGTTTACTGTGATTAAGTATGGCTACAGGCCGTCCTCCTGCGGACATGACTGTCGCCGTAGGATTTTTTTTGAGCTCACTGATGGTGGCTGAGCGGTTTGCAAGGATTTCAGTTGCCATATAAAACCTCAAATAAGACCTTTTTTAAAACCTAATAATAGAGCGAAAACTACACAGCTGCAACTCATGGCAGCGTCTTTTGAGCAGATTATGTCCGGCTTAGATTATGTGTGAGCAATGTCGGATAAGTATAAACTGTGACCAGTTTACGGAAGGTCTATCATTTACAGGCAGTTTTATCGTCCTATGCGAAATGCGAAGGATAGATACTCATGAATAATGCCCCTGGAACTGCAGAGGGCGCGTCTCTTTTCACGAGAGGGAGAGGACTGTTCATTCAATCCGGTGTGTTTATATAGTTGAACCATAATACATATATAGTCTTTTCTAACATATGGTTACGGTAACCTAAATTTTAAACCTGTTAGGTTTTTTCAAGCATTTTCAAGCATTGACTTCATTGAAATGGCTTTGCTGACAAGACATTGGCACCGATTCCCCACACACCGGATTGAATGTCCAATGGCAAATGAACGAAAAACCGAAGGGTTAGTGCGCGATGAGTTACGGGGGCTGGGCTACTATGAACCCGATAACGGGATCAGTATCGAGGAACAAAAGTCAGAAATATCCAGGGTTAAGGCTTTGTTATCTAAAGCCAGTAAGAATGCCAAAGGTAATGCGGGCTATCCTGAATTTATCATTTCCAGTCTGAAAGATACGGCGTTTCTTATCGTTTTTGAGTGTAAGCATGATGTAAGAAAACATGAAAGCCAGACCAGAAATAAACCTGTTGAGTTTGCTGTTGATGGTGTTTTGCACTATGCGAAACACCTGGCGAAAGATTATACCGTGGTAGCTATCGCCGTCAGCGGAGAATCCTTGGGATCAGTAAAAATATCTAGCTTTCTGGTCGCTGCCGGAACAAGTGAGGCAAAAATTCTTGCCAATGAATCCGGTATACCCATAACGGAAATTCTTCCCTTTGAGGACTATTATCGGCTGGCGTCTTTTGATCCTGATGTGGCCAAAAAAAGGCATTCTGACTTGCTGGTGTTTTCCAGAGAACTTCATGAGCTCATCTGGACGAAGGCCAAGGTTTCGGAAGAAGATAAACCCTTACTGGTCAGTGGGACGCTGATAGCTTTCATGAATGCAGCCTTTATGAAAACCTTCAGTGCTTTGTCAGCCGCAGATGTGCAGGAAGCCTGGCTTGGTGCGATTAAAAAAGAATTAGATAAAGCGGATATCCCTCAGGCGAAAAAGGACACGATGTTACAGCCGTATTCAACAATCGCAGTCCATCCGAATTTGGGTAAACCCGATACCAGAACGGCAAAAGAATATCCTGATGGGGTGTTCAAAGAGATAATTACGCGTATCTGCGATAACGTCTGGCCGTACATCAACGTCTACCATGATTTCGATGTAGTCGGGCAGTTTTATGGTGAGTTTCTTAAATACACTGCCGGTGATAAAAAATCACTCGGCATAGTACTAACGCCAAGACATATTGCAGAGCTCTTTTCTCTGATTGCGCATGTGACACCCGAATCTAAAGTGCTTGATATTTGTGCCGGGACGGGAGGGTTTTTGATATCGGCTATGCAGCATATGTTAAAGCAGGCCGTTACCGACGAACAACGTATCGACATCAAAAAGAATCGTCTCATAGGCATTGAAAATAGCCCTAAAATGTTTGCATTAGCGGCATCTAACATGATCTTGCGTGGAGATGGTAAGGCTAACCTGCATCAGGCCAGCTGCTTTGATGATGTTATTATTAAAGCCGTGAAAAAAATGAAACCTACTGTTGGGATGCTTAACCCGCCCTATGCGCAGTCAAAAAGTGATGCTGAACTACATGAACTTTATTTCGTGAAGAAGATGCTCGACTGCCTTGAGCCAGGCTCACTTGGTTTGGCTATAGTTCCTATGTCGTGCGCTATTTCACCCAACCCCGTTCGTGAACAACTCATGAAATACCATACGCTTGATGCCGTAATGTCGATGCCTCAGGAGTTGTTTTATCCTGTAGGAACGGTGACGTGTATTATGGTCTGGATTGCGGGTCAGCCGCATGAAAAAACTCACCGCAAAACGTGGTTTGGCTACTGGCGTGATGATGGTTTTATAAAGACAAAAAATAAGGGGCGAATTGATCAAAACGATACATGGAATTACATAAGGGATCGTTGGATTGATATGTACCGTAACCGTGAGGTGTATCCTGGAGAAAGTGCAACTTACCGGGTAACGACAACTGATGAATGGTGTGCTGAGGCTTATATTGAAACGGATTATTCCTCTTTGACTAAGGAGGTTTTCGAGCAGGATATCAAAAAGTTCCTGCTTTTTAATTTGATGCTTGATGTTCAGAGTAGCCCTGTAATAGAAGGGGATGATCATGAAGCTTGATGCAATATTTCATGTGAAAAATGGTATTGTAAGCTCAGGATTAAATATTCAATCAGGATCTTTCCCAGGAGCGATCCCCTATCTTCGCCCGGCAAGTACGCAGCAACGTACAATATCTGGGTGGGTATCAAGGTCCGAAGTAGATGAAAAAAATATTTATCCTGAGGGGAGTTTGTTTGTTTCGACGAATGGAGAGGGAAGTCATACCTATTCTTATATTTCCTCGTTTGAGTTTGCTTGTAATAGTGATGTATCAGTGCTTATTCCTCGAAGATATATGGATGTCCGAGAAAAAATTTTTTATGCCCGGTGTATCACAATGAATCGCTATCTTTTTTCATATGGCAGAAAACCTAAAGGTGCCAGGTTAAAAGCAATCGAACTACCTAGTGAAGTTTCAGATTGGGTATGGAATATTGACGCGAGTAATGTTTGGAGTAACTTAGATAAGTTTAAACAACAGACCGATTTCATTAATGAGCCGATTCTTGATAAGAAGATAAATTTAGTACCTGTCCAGCAGGTATTCGATATACGGTATGGAAATTCACTTGAGCTCAACAGACTTAAGTTATTGAGTAAAGATAAGGGGGGGATCCCTTTTGTGTCCCGTAAAATGGGAGATAACGGTATTTCATCTTATGTCGCTCCTATTGATGGTGTGCATCCTTCATCTGCGGGCGAATTATCATGTGCACTAAGCGGGAACGGAGTATTATCTACTTTTTATCAAGAGTTACCTTTTTATACGGGTTTTCATGTGGCTTGTCTTCGACCTTTGGCGGAGATGTCTCGAGAGGAATTATTGTATTATTGTTCTTGTATATGGCAAAACAGACACAGATTCAGTTATGGACGGCAGGCTAACCGGACACTAAAGGATTTATTAATTCCTTCCCAGGAGTCCATTCCTTATTGGGTTTATGGTGCCATGTCACGTGTTACAGAAGAATTTCCGCTGACGAATATATCTGCGAAAAAAGACTAATTTCTTAATTTTCAGGATATAACGTTAAGTAAAAAAGAGAATATCAATAAATTTCCCAGGCCGCCTGCGATCTGAAAGATGCAGGTTGCCGCTTGCATGAGAATATAACCCTATCCTCATGATTTACTTGAAAAGTGATCCCGTGGCGATCTACTATGAGCGCGTTATACCGTTGCTTTAAGCAACATGCCAATGTCCCAGTGATCTGAGAGGGACGCCTTCGGGTGATCAAATGCCAATGCCACCACAACCTGAGAGGTGGCGCCTTCGGGCGGTACCCTCGTTTAACCTTTGAAAACGAGGATCGTTTCGACGATTAAGGCCCCCTTCACTACGTCCTGCCTTGCGCGGGAGCCCTCTTAGCAGAATCTTTCTGCAAGTGTTTACTCGTTTCGCTTTGATGCTTTGACGTCAGCTGCCAGTTGCGAACTTTGCGCACCGTGGGTATGCCAATTGGTACATTTGGCATCTTCCACGTACGCATTGAGAGCAGAGGAGCGCGGCGTCACTTGCGTTCGAGTGAAACGAGTACCAAGTGACGCGCGCAGCGCACAACCGGCAGCACTGACGTACTGCCACTTCAACAACATTTCTACCATCTGACCAACACGTAGTGAAGGTTTTAAAACGCATAACAGTTCGTTTAACCGTCATTCAGGTCATTAATTATTCACCAACTGTCTTACCCGCGGAGAGCCCGTATGAAGACAATTTTTAAGTTAGAGGAGGTAAATCAACACGACATCGATGGCGACACCAGGAAACTGGTGTGTGGAGGTAGACTGATGCAAATCAGCCCGGCGTAAGCCGCGAACAGGTCTGAGACCTGGGGAGCCTCGCAAGAACTCAACATTTCGCCGCCCCGATGCACAGATGTCTGTTGAGACGCAGGAAGCGCAAAATTAACCGTGCCGTCGGGGTGAGATGTTTTTGACTTATGTATCCGGGAGCCGTTGAGTTAGGCATTCCGTTCACCGGGACGGAATGCCTAACTCACCTTATGTCAAATTGGAGTGTTTATGGCGAAACTTAATAAAAGCCTTGTCACGCTGGCTCGCCAGGCGGGAGGTAGTTTTAAGACAGTTTCCGACAGAATGAAAATTGCCGATCGTTTGGCGGACCGTTTATTAAAAATGAATATTCAAATACGCGATGCCGGGAACTTGAAAACACAGCATATTGCGCTTTACATAAAAAGTCGGCTTTCTGAGGAGATCTCCAAACGTACGTTGCAAAATGAAATGGCGGCAATCCGGGCAATACTTCGCACTGCGGGTAAAACGTTTATGGCTAATCCAGAGCATGAGAAATTAAGCAATGCAGCGTTAGGTATTTCAGGAACCAGTCGAGATGGTACCAAAGTTGCTATTCCTGATGATGTATATAAAGAAACGCTTGATAAAATCCGTCAAGTTGATGCGGGGGCTGCGATTGCCATGGAATTATCGCGGCATCTTGGTTTACGTACGGAAGAAACGATGCAATCTGTTAAGTCATTAATGACCTGGCAAAAGGTTCTACAGAGTGACCAGGAAAAGGTCAGGATCGTTTTCGGCACAAAAGGCGGACGACCTCGCGACACGACGATTATTGACCGCCATACTTTGCTTGGCGTCGTAAATAATGCAATACGCTTTATGAAAAATAACAACGGTAAATTGATAGATAAAGCCGGGATCCATCTTGCCATTGAACGATACCGAAATATTGTCAGAGAGGCTGGCCTTGTCGGTAAATATGCCCCACACAGTTTGCGATATGCTTATTCCAGAGATGCTATGAAATACCATTTGGAAAAGGGATTTAGCAAGAAAGAAGCCGAGGCACTAGTTTCCATGGACTTAGGTCATGGCGACGGTCGGGGACATTACGTGACGCGTGTTTATAACAAGGTAGATAAAGATGAGTAAAAAAGTCGTCGTTTGTTCGATGCATCCGGTTATCGGGCGCGTATTCTGGAAATATACCTATGAGGGTGATGTTAACATGCCCGATTATTTTGGTCTTACCACCGATATTTCTTCAGCGGTTGTATTAGAGCCCGACTGGCGTCAGCCTCCATTACGCGTTACTGAGGACTTTATTTACCACATTGATTTCGATAACGGTTCATTTAAGAGAGGTGTTCTCGGTAATAGCGGCATTTCTACTGAGGAGTTCATCTCCTGGGCTTATAGTACGAAATGGGAAAATCTTTGCGTTGACGCTATTGCCGGAGATGCGGGGATTGTGTACGATTAATTTGCTTACGTTGTCTCTGACAACTGCCAATGTTCCGGTGATTTGAGAGGAACGCCTTCGGGTAATCACATGCCAATGCC
>NZ_JAEMGT010000149.1:0-6420 GCF_017655185.1 Rahnella sp. ChDrAdgB13
TCCAAAAACTTCCGCATTCTGCGCAAAAGCATCACGCCAGCCAGCACCCCGAACACAGTCATAACCCCGCCGTTCATCCATTCGGCCCACTGTCTCGCGCATGTGGTTTTTTATTGGGGTACCGTTCACGCCATTGGTTAATTAGTCATTTCCGCCATGTGCGGGATTTTTTTCGGAGCAAGTCAGGGACTAGATTTTTTCCTGTATTTATGAAAATTATTAATAATCAGATGATTAAATAATGTTTTGCAATATTTTGACATCGTTGACCAGGCGATTGAAAACAAGCTGTACGAAGAGGCCGGAGTGGTGGTCTACGGTGGCCAGCCGGGAACGCTGGGCAAACCTGTGCTGGTGACCGACCAGTGTCCGGCTGATGCAATCCTCGGTCTGGTGCCGAATGCGGTGAAAATTACCGAATCTCAGGCGCCGGGATTCCGTTCATATCCGATCAATGACCAGGAGAACCTCGCTATCGGCTACCGCGCTGAGGGAACGGTGAACATTGACCTGCTGGGGTACAGCTGGGCGACGGCGAAAGGCGCGAACCCGGATATCACGAAAATTGGGACCAAAGGCAACTGGACCAAGCATTTCAAGGACGATAAGTCCACGGCTGGCGTGCTGATTAATCTCGACAGTGGTTCATCTAGCTAAAAGTAAAACCAAAGGGGGCTTCGGCCCTGTTTCTTTTTAGGAGGCACGATGATCACTATCAATACAGATCCCGCTTCGCCTGATTTCAACAGTTACGCCAACGTTGATGATTTAACGCGGTTTGCAGCGTCGCGTGGTTATGACATCCCCAGTGATAGCGATGAATGTGGCACGTTGTTATTCCAGGCGCTCGATTATCTGAACGGCCTGAACTGGATCGGAGCGCGTGCAGAAAAAGGCCAGCACTTGCCGTGGCCGCGCCGTCACGTACTCATCGACGATGAAATGTTAGATCCGCACACGGTACCCAGTCAGGTGATTCAGGCTCAGTGTCGGCTGGCGGTTGAAGCGCAGGATGGCGCGCTCGATGCCAGTTTTACGAAGGGCGTCACCACTGAGACGGCGGGCAAGGTGTCGGTTCAATTTGCTGATGATGCTTCCGGTGAACTGTATTTTCCCTGGCTTGATGGGGTGCTGCGTGGCCTGCTCTCGGTTGCCATCAATACTTTCGCAATGAGGGTCTGATAATGAGCGACAGACCGAATATGGATAAGCTGCGTGAATTGCTGCACAACACCGCCGCGTTGAAACAGGCCGGTGTTCGCGTAGGGATCCCTCGTGAAAATAATGTCAGAAAAGACGGACTCGAAATGGGAAATGCGGGTCTGATGCAACTGCATGAATATGGCGGCACCGTTCATGTTCCTGAACGAACGGGCAGCATTACCAGGCGCATCCGTGCTGATGGGACGTTCGCCTATAATGGCCGGTTCAGAAAAAAAGGAAATTTTCAGTCATTCCATCGGATCCCTGCCCACACCATCACAATCCCGGAACGTTCTATTTTTCGTTACACATTCCACCAGAATAATTATTTCCGTAAAGAAATGGCAGTCCGCGCAACGGCGGTATTGAACGGGAAAATCACGGTAGAAGAAGCGATGACGCTCGTTGGCAGTCGGATCAGGACAAAATTACGGCAAGCATTCACTGACGGGCATCTTCAACCCAATCTGCCTTCAACAGCACGTAGCAAAGGCGGGAAGGACACACCGCTGATTGATACGCGCGATATGTTCCAGGCCATCACCTTTATTACCGACATAGACGGAGCCAGCAAATGATCCCGAACGTTCGCCGGGTAGTCAAAGGGCGCATGAGCCGGAAATTTACCGTTACGCACCCGGAAACGAACAACTGGCGGCCGGCGGGGGAAAGCCGTAACCAGGGCGTGATTTATCCCGCGGATGCCGACGCGTTGGAATTCACTCCCGAAGGTACTCGCCTGCAGGATGCGATTGTGGCGCTGGCCGCCGGTCGGTTGTCATTCGGCGACGTGATCCTCTGGCACGCTGAAAACTGGCGCGTCGTTCATGCACAGGACTTTTCTGACAATGGCTATTTCTACGCTGTCGCGGTTCGAGCTGACAAAACTGCAAGCCCTGACGGCGGGGGCTTTGGGCAATTCTGAAAAAGGTTTCGATGTTCGCCTGAGCGACACCGGCACCGCCGTTCCGACTAGCCCGTTTATCACCCTGCGTGAAATCTCCGCTCTCGAGTTAGGCCTCCCCAATCGTAAACAAATCGATGCCGATACGGAGGAAATCTCTCAGCACGTCGAACTGCAGGTCAGCGTCCAGGCTTTCGGTCATGGCGCCATGCACGTTCTCAGGGCTTACGCCGCCTGGCTGGGTTCGACGCCGGGGATGTCTGGATTATCGGGGATAGGCACCAGTTGCCCGCGCTACACACTCCCCCGCAACGTATCCGAAGGCATTCCCGGCGGGTGGGAGGAACGCGCCGTGATGACGCTGACGCTTTCCCACACCGACCGGTACCGCATTTCTCAAAACGACATGCAGGAATTTCCAATTACCGTCACCGACGGTTCCAACTCCATCTCTTTTACCGTTCATGAGGATTAATCATGTCCCGAACTATCGACTCTGTTATCAGCGTCACCGTTAACCCGCCGGGGGATGTTGTCTCGGCCGCTGATTTCGGCACCGTTATGATTTTCACGCCGGGTTACCCGGTTTTGTTAACGGATGCATATCAAAAATATTCGACCCTGAAAGCGTTTCAGGCCGATTTTCCAGATGCCGATAACGCGTTGCTCGGCACGGCTGAAATTTTCTTTGAGCAAACCAGCCGTCCGCAGTATTTGTATGTGGCGCCGTGGGATACAGATTCCAGCGGTGATGCGGTGCCACTGGCCGAGGCCTACGCCACATTAAATGCCGTCTGGGATGGCTGGTATTGTGGTATTCCCGTCGGGGTCAAACTGGCCGCCGATGAGCTGAAAGAAGCGTGCGCGTGGATCCAGGCATCCGCGAAAATTCAGGGGATCACGCTGACGGATATCAGCGCAAGCACGTTGGCGGAAATCAAAGAACTGGCAGAGACGCAGTATTACCGTACGTTGCTGCTGGCCGACCAGACGCTCAACGATCCGGGGCCGTCTTCCGTCATCTCTGCCGCGGCGCTACTGTGCTCCATTAATTTCAGCGCCAGTGACTCCATGCTGACCCTGAAATTTAAGGCGCTGCCGGGTGTGACGTCAGATACCTCCATCGATGACACCATTTCGGGAAAACTCGACGATCTGGGCATCAACTATTACACCGATTTCGGGACCAAGGCGATGATGGCTGAGGGTTGGATGTTGGGGCAGGTGTACTGGGCTGATGAAGTCATCGGTCTGGACTGGCTGAAAAACAAAATTCAGACCAACGTGTTCAATAATTTGTCGTTGCTGAAAAAACTCTCTCAGTCAGACCGTGGCGTACGTACCCTGTGCGGCTGGATCGATAAGGTCATGCTGATGGGGAAAAATAACGGGCTGTTCGCCGATGGCGGGTACTGGGAAGGGGATAACGTCGGGGCACTGTCTACCGGCGACTATCTGGAAAAAGGCTATTACATCTACCCTGAACCAGTCGCCAATCTGTCAGCGGACGACAAAAAGAACCGCAAATGCCCGCCCATTACGGTGTGTGCCATTTTGGATGGCGCGATGCATTCAGCGCAAATCACAGTGAATACGGGGCGCTAATCATGCTTTTCGATATCAAACAAATCCACCTAATGCTCAATGAGCGTTCCATTGAAGGATTTACCACCGACACCGACGCTATTTCCCTGAAAAACAATGCTGATTTGGGGGAATACACCGTGGGCGTTCATGACGCCGTGTGGGTGGCGAACCCGGACGGCAGTGGCATTCTGGTGATGAAGATGTTGCAGCACCACAGCGATAACGCCTGGCTCAGCCAGCAGGCCGCACTGCAGCGCAGCAGCATAAAATCCTTCACGCCGTTCAGCCTGATCATTACGGATTTGCTCAATGAAGACGTAGCGACCGGCTCAAAGGGATATTTCACCACTTTGCCGACGTTTTTACGCGGTGCAAAGCACAATCCGAACACCTGGGCGATCGGGTTTAAATCCGTGAGCGTCATGCTGGCAGAGGGGTTAGATCAGTAATGGAAGCGAAGAAAACAATCACGCTTGATGATGTGACGTACGTCATGACGCCGGTCAACGCGATGGAGGGCTGGCAGAAACTGCAGCTGATGCTCGGCGCCATAGGTCGCAGCAAAATGAGCAACGGGGGCGATGGTTCGATTGCGACGGCCATTGCGCTGGCGTTCTCGGTGATGGACGGTAAAGAACTGGCCGCGCTGCAGGAGATGGTTATTGGTTCGACCGTCGTGAAGCCCGAAGACGGCAGTATGCCCTTTAAACTTGTTGATCAGGCTGGAACCCATTTTAATCAGTACCGGTCGCATTTCCCTCAGTTACTGGTCGAGGGGGCGCTGTACCAGTTCGAGGATTTTTTTACTGGTATCCGCGCCACGCTGGGGAGTTTGTTTCCGGGGATGGGGGCGATGCTGGAATTCATCAAAAAAGCGCGGGAAGCGGTGGGCGAGCCAGCGTTATCCGACACGACGACGGAAACGGCCTCGACTGGTTTATCTGGGCACCCGTGATGCGCAAATATGCCAGCCTCAATGAACTGAGAACGGTGTATAACCTGCGTGATTTACTGGATTTTCATGATGCGATTGCAGCGTTTGATAAAGCGCGTGACGATGACATGGGGAGTGAAGAATAAAAAAAAGCCTGTCCCTGACCTGCAGTCGGGGCGGTTCAAAACACTGAAAGCCATTCAATGTCTGTTTAAATCCGATTGATAACCGTGCGTTATAATAACCCTCATAAGCCAATGTGCTGGTACAGCCTCGTGATTTATTCAGTATGGGGACTTTTCGGATTGCCATAATACAAGGAGAAAGACATGAATCGTTTATTTGATGATAAAAACACCCTGCCCGTATTGTTTGTTGCTGCGCTTATTTATGTCGTTGTTATCAGCGAACTCGGTGAGTTTTTTACCTATGGGCACTGGCTGTTTGAGTAACGGGTGAACGGCTGTCATGTTGAGCAATAAAAGTATAAAACATAAAAAAACGCATTTAATCATCATACTTTTTGGTTTGTATTACGTCTGTAGCCTGTTGGGTATTGCGGCACTGATCGCCTGGCGCCACGGAGCACTCCATTTTGTGGTGGGGTGAGTTTGGGGTGGCTAAAGGCGGATCAGCCGCACGCGTTAAACATCCATCGGTAGCATAGACGCACGGTGTGCTTAAGTGTGGTTGCAACTCCTGGCCCTGTTTTTGTGAGGAGACACTGTCCCGTGTCCAGTGCATTATTCATTGTGTCCCTGTGATGGAGGATAAGCAGTACCAGCCCGGTGAGGAAAACGCCCCCAATCATCCCCCAAATTAAACCCATTCTCCCCATCCCTCTGCGCCCGTAAAATGGCTGCGGAGCGATAACGCCTGGGCTCTTCCCGGTAAAAGACATTTTAATTTCCTCATAAAATAATCACACTGAGTAATAAGGTGAATTATGGCACTTATTGATGAGTTTCTCTATGGCCTGGGTTTCAAAGCCGATCTGCGTGGCGGGCAGGCATTTGATGAACAGCTCAAACACATCGGCGACCACGGCGAGAGCACCCGTCATTCTTTGTTGAGCACTATCACCGCCGCTAACCTGCTTTCCAGTGCGCTGCAAAAAGGGGCGTCGTTGATAAAAGGCATGGGCGCAGAGTTTGTGCACACGGCGCGCGAAATGGAAGATGCGAAAATCACTTTCGAGTCGATGTATACCACCGCTGCAGAGGGGGAAGAAAAATTCAAATGGCTGTGGGCGTTTGCCAAAAGCAATCCCGTAATGGGCTTTGATGCGGCAAAAGAAACGTTTATGGCGCTCAAAAATAACGGCATCGATCCGACCACTGCTGCCCTGAAAGCGATGGGTGACACGATGGCCGCATTGCCTGAAGCCGGAAAATTGTTGCCTCAGGGATTGGGGGAACTGATCGAGGGGCGCTATCACTCAGGCGGTGTGTTGTCACCGATTGTGAATCTGGCCGGTGCAGGTAAAAACCGGGTGTATGAAGGGTCGTACGTGAACAAAGCCGGTGAAAAAATCCCGGTCAAACTGGATTTTAATAACGCTGAAAAAGCCACAGATCAGTTTATGCAAATTCTGCGTGACCGGTTCGACGGCACAATGGCCGCTCACGGCAAGACGTTCACCGGGTTAATTTCCCGTATTTCGAGTGACTGGCTCAGTTTTCAGAATGACATCATGAACGGCGGTTTATTTGCCGAACTGGAAGGGCTTTGTTGAATAAATCGAACTTTTGGCCGTAATCAGGATCAGATCACCACATTCCCGATCCTGTAG
>NZ_JAEMGT010000150.1:0-2495 GCF_017655185.1 Rahnella sp. ChDrAdgB13
GTCAAAAGGGACAATGAAACCTGAGAGTCAGGGGGGCGAAACAAAGCAGATTAAAATCACCATCCCGGAACGTCCATTTATAGCGAAAGAATATCCTATCGGAACACCGCAGGATCCGTTTGAAAAAAACAAAATTGATTCTGAAATAAACGATAGATTTTATCATTATTCTTACCCTTATCAGGATAGGGCAAGTGTATGTGGACCTGCTGCATTTTTTTACTGTGTTCAAATGGATCGCCCTGATGTATATGCACAAGCTGCCAGGGAACTATGGCGGTATGGAAAGACTAAAATAGGTGCACTGACCATCTCCCCTGGCGAAGGGTGTAAACACCCTTCAGGCATGTTTTATACAGGCGGAGGTCAGCCAAGGATCTTAGGGCTTGACTGGATGACACTGGCTGGGCTCAGGGATTCAGAGAATACCATGCTGAGCTTTGATGCTCTTGATTCGCCAGTGGCTGGTATCACAATGTGGCAAACACTGACGGAATGGTTTGAAAAGGCCGGTTATGAGAAGGTGTTCAGTAATGTAGGAATCACTCAGGCAGGTGTCCAGGGAATCAGAGATTTAAATAAGTATGTAGAGCAAGGCTATAAAGTTGTGACATTAATAAATGATGGACTGCTTGAAGGTAGTACAAACAACACGACATTACCTACGCACTGGATTGTATGGGATGGTTCTGTAACACAAGATAATAATGGGCATGTTAATTTAAAATTATTTTCCTGGGGGCAATCAACTAACTGGATTAAACAGAAAAAAGATTTGCAATTTTTTATCAATAGATTTTTCGGGGGGATGGTTTTCAAACCATTAAAACAGCCATGAGGATATTTCCTGTTATTTTTATTTCATTCTCAGTATCAGCATGTACTTTACATGCTGATGTTACTCCTGATAGTAATTCACTTAACGATGCTATAGTAGGAACGTCGTATGCCAGTGAAATAAATATAAATGGTGGTGCTGTATCATCTTTAGATTCTAATGGAAAAGAAAGATTTGTAGGTGAAATAACTCCATCCGATACAGGATTAACTTTAAGATATTGTAATGATTCTCCAGCTCACAATTGCGTCAGGATTCAGGGAGTACCAGTAAAACCGGGGATCGTCACCGTACGAGTATCAGGCGGATTGTTTGGCACTAATGTAGCTACAGGTGGGGAATTTGATAAAACATATACTATTAAGATCAAAGATTCAGAAGGTTCTTCTTAAGATCGTTTGAGGAGAGCTCTCAGCATCGCTCATCAAGATACGAAAACCCGCTCAGAGAGCGGTTTTCTCACATCTGAGTGGTTAAAAAACAACCTTAACGTACAATAATTTTCGATATCCAAACTGACCCCTTAATTGACGATTTCGACGCCAAAATCCGTCACATAACCCGTAATTTATTCAAAGTCATACAAATCAGGCGGCTTTTAGCTTTGGTGACGGAATTTTCTGGGGTTCCGGCGTACAACCCCTGGAAAATTAATAAGGAGCGATCCAAATTCCTAACCATGGACATTATCTGGCGTTGGTAGCGACGTTTGTCAAAATAGACGAAGCCGCTCATGCGGCCTTGTCATGCAAATTATTTTTAAAATAATTCGGAGTGGCTACCAACACGGTATAACCTCAATTCCTTATCAGTTCTTTGATATATCAGGAGTAAGTCGGGCATACCATGACATTCAAGGTAGCCGATATAGTTTCCGACCAGGGCATGTTCCTTATATTTTTCAGGTAACACATTTCCTGTTTGAAGAAGCCCGATGGTTTCCAAAATGACCCTTTGTGCTTTCTTGTTATTTGCATAACGCTTTGCGTCTTTTTTAAAGCGGCTCTGATAAACAATTGTCAGCATTGTTACCAGCCAAGATCGCGTTTCAGTTCATCAACCGTATCGACGCGCAGAACCTCGACATTGTTTTCTAAGTCACGAATTGCTTGTAAGGTTTCCTGATTAGGCTGCAGCAAATCCTTTGGCAGTTCTGCGTTCACTGCCAGACGATTCACAACCAAACGGATCACAGTAGATAAATCCAGGCCAAGGGCTTTAGCATTGGCCATCGCGGCAGCTTTCAAAGCTGGCGATACTCTTGCTCTAACAACGGTATCTGTCATAAACATCTCCTTTAATTTCTCTATATTATAGCCACAATGTAGCCACATATCAAGGCGGTCTATGTTTTTATGCGCATCGCGCATGAAGGCGACAACGGTAGCTGTTAGTGTCCTTGGAGGTTAGCGTCGCCGTACGCCCGGCGAAGCCGGTCTGTGACCTGAATATTCCCCAGTCCGCCCCCCATCCTGCTAGACCGCTTTTAAAGAGGCTTGAGCGTGCGAAAGCCGATATTGCTGACTTATCGCAACGCAGAAGCAAAACGGTCGAATGACAAAAGAACCTTTCCGCAAAACTAGTTGGCCCAGTGGGAGCGAAGCTGAAAAATGCGACATCTATTACAACTCATTGTTATAACTTAATTTTAGTCATA
>NZ_JAEMGT010000151.1:0-2594 GCF_017655185.1 Rahnella sp. ChDrAdgB13
GGCAAGAGCCTGCATGACATGCGCAACGTCATCATTGGCGCCATCCTTATCGTCGGTGCGTCAGGTTTCGGTGCCTACTGGGCGTCATAAGGGAGGTAACGATGGCTACGCTGAACAAAGCGCTGACGCGGCCTGCCGCCATAGCAGGCATTCCCCTCGTGCCGTTCGTGATGGTCAGCGGGGCCATCGTCCTGCTGGCGGTTTATGTCAGCTATTACCTGGTATTACTGCTTATTCCCGCCTGGCTGGAGATGAAGGCAAAGGCCAGAACCGATATTCACTATTTCGGGTTGCTCTGGCTGGCCTTTAAAACCCGTGGCCGGTTTGGCACCAATAAACATTTTGGTGCCAATGCCTTGCTGGCAAACCGCTATGACGCCGTCGACGTCTCGGAGTTTATTGAAAAAATGAAGTTAAACGAGCGCGTTACGCTGGATAAATACATTCCGTATTCCTCCCATATTCACCCGCACGTCATCAGAAACCGCCAGGGGGATTTGGTTGCCAGCTGGGAGCTGGAGGGCACCGTTTTTGAATGCGAGGACGAACATCACCTGACGTTAATGGCGACGCATCTCAATAACGTGATTCGTGCATATGAAGGCCTGCCTATCACTTTCTATATTCACCGTATCCGGGAAAAGTACCACGATGCCTTTGACACGAATTCAGGTATTCCCTTTTCTGATGAAGTGACCCGGCTTTATTACCAGCCAATCAACGAAAAGCCGTTCTGGCGGCACCGGCTGTTTTTCACCGTCTGCTATGCGCCCTTCTCTCCGCTTGAGAAAAAGGCCATGAAGGCGCAGCCGTCCGGTAAACGCAAAGCGGCGCTGGATGATGCCCTGAACGTGATGCTGGAACACCGGGAGGCGCTGGCGTCTGCCTTGTCCCGCTATACGGCGACGCCACTGGGGATGTATGAAGGCAACGGGCGGGTTTATTCCGCCCAGCTGTCCTTTTATCACCGCCTGCTCACCGGCAAGTGGCAAAAGGTGGCGGTCACGCGTGCGCCGTTTTATGAAACGCTAAGCACGCCGGATGTCTTTTTTACCACCGACACCGCCGAGTGCCAGACGGTCGGCGGCTCCCGTTTTTTCCGCAGTCTGGAAATCAAAGATTATTCGCCTGAAACCGCGACCGGCCTGCTGGACGCGCTGATGTATGCCGAAAGCGAGTACGTGCTGACGCAGTCCTTCACCTGCATGGCCCGCGATGAGGCGCAGAAGCATATTCGTCTGGCGGAAAAGCGCCTGAATTCGGCGGACGACGACGCCATTTCACAGCGCGAAGAGCTGATTGTCCTGCGTGACCTGCTCCACTCCGGGCATGTGTCCTGCGGGAAATACCACTTCTCCCTGCTGGTATCCTCAGACAGCGCCGAGCAGGTGGTGAAGGACACCAACGCGCTGGCGCAGCCTTTCGCCGACCTCGGCATCATGACAACGCTGTCCACGCTGTCGCTGCCCGCCGCGTACCTGGCGCAACTGCCGGGGGTATATACGCTACGCCCCCGTCTGGTGGCCGTCAGCAGCCAGAACTTTGCCGACCTGGCGAGCCTGCACAACTTTCATTCCCACAAGCGGAGCGGCAATCCCTGGGGCGACGCCATCGGGATACTGAAATCCCCTGGCGGTGGCGGGTATTACCTTAACCTGCACGACAGCCAGAGCGGACGGAATGACTTCAACGAAAAAACGCCGGGTAATACGGCGATTATCGGTAAAACCGGCTCCGGGAAAACGATGCTGATGACCATGATGCAGCAACTGATGCAGAATTACCGCAATCCGGCGACGTTCTCCGCCTCAGCCACAATCCAGCGGTTCACAACGGTCTATTTCGACAAGGACCGGGCGGCGGAGATGGCGATACGCCAGATGGGTGGACGCTACTTCCGTATCCGTACCGGCACGCCTACCGGGTTTAACCCGTTTTCGCTTGCTCCAACCCGGCGGAATATCAGCTTTATCAAACGACTGGTGCGCATGCTGTGCGGCCGCAACGGCAAGCCGCTCGATCCGCGCGATGAGGAGCGCATCAGTGCCGCCGTGGATACCATCATGCTCGACTACCCGCCCGAATACCGCAAGTTCGGTATCACCCGGCTGCTGGAAGTCCTGCCGGAACCGCCAACCCCCGACGCCCGCCTCAACGGGCTACGCATTCGCCTTAAACAGTGGGCGCAGGGCGGCGAGTTCGGCTGGGTATTTGACAATGAGGAGGACACCTTCAACATCAGCGATGTCGAAAATTTTGGTATCGACGGTACGGAGTTTCTCGATGATGACGATATTCGCGGCCCCATCACGTTTTATCTGCTTTACCGCGTCACCAGCCTGCTGGATGGTCGCCGGCTGGTGATGTTCATGGACGAGTTCTGGAAATGGCTGGCCGATATCGAATTTTCCCGATTCTCGCTCAATATGCTGAAGGTGATCCGCAAGCTGAACGGTATCTTCGTCCCCGCCACCCAGTCGCCTGACGAAGTTGTCAAGCACCCTATTGCTCCGGCGATTATTGAGCAGTGCAGCACGCAGATTTTTCTCGCCAACCCGAAGGCCAGCCGGGCGGATTACGTGGAAAAGATGAAA
>NZ_JAEMGT010000152.1:0-3358 GCF_017655185.1 Rahnella sp. ChDrAdgB13
CCGCTACAGGATCGGGAATGTGGTGATCTGATCCTGATTACGGCCAAAAGTTCGATTTATTCAACAAAGCCTGTTCATGGTCATGACAATACAGACACAACAATTCCCAGTTACTGCCGTCTTCCGGGTTGTTGGTGTGATCGTGATCGATGTGGTGAACCGTTAATTCCCGCAGGTTTGAATAAACAAATTCCCGCGTGCAGCGTCCGCAGACCCAGGGATAGATTTTGAGGGCTTTTTCACGATATCCGCTTTCTAAGCGCGCGTAGTTTTTTGGGATCAGAGCCATTGGCGATGTTACCTGTCATAAAGAGATTGCCGTAATATATCCCATAACGGCGCAGTCGCCCAATGCTCTGCGTGTGACGGAGAGTCAGAAACTGACACTGCTGAAAACGCGGTGCATTCATCAACAGTGAACAGGTGAAAAGCGGGTTCAGACGGTGATATTGATATTGCGCCCGATCGCCGGATTAGCAGGTAGCTGCGGGATCGATTCGATGAGACTGGCAGCGGTTGACTGCTGGTTATCCAGCGTCTTTTTCAACATCAGGGTGTCAACTTTGTTGCTCAGATCCAGATTATCAAGCCCGGTCGCCAGTGAAGCAATTTGCGATACATCCATTTCGTTCTCCTGTTTAATGCAGCAAAAAAGAACTCTCAGGGAAGTTATCGGCATTTTGGGAGAAAACTTTAATTTGTTGTTTGACTGGACTGTTTAAGGCGGACGTTAAAATACTACGGTGATATGGAAAATAAAAAGCAGCTGATTTAAGGTTAACGACTTTCCCCTTATTGGCTTTTTCAGGAGCAGGACCGATGAAAACGGACTGGCACAGTGCATCACTCACACCCGCTACAATCGTCGATAAAGAGTATAAAAACACGCAAAACGTTCGTCGTTTCATGACTGAACATTGCGGAGAGGACTTCCGGTTCAACCGTGATTTCATGGCATGGATACGTAATGATATTCCAAAAACGTTGGGCGATGTTGTGGATGAATGGAAACGCAGGCAGTAAACGGTGCCCGGTCTGCGTAAATCAGGGCATATAACGGGTAGGGCGTTGTACCGTTAAAAGAGCAAAAAAACGATATTTCTGTCCCGTAAACACCGGTATGTGATTTAGTTTTATACGGTTTGATGACAGACATGTGCGGGGAATAATGATGAGTGAACGTATCGACTATCAGATCGAAAAATACCAATTTGCAGCAATAGACGAATCCCCCCGGCTAACGCAGCAGTGGGCGGAGGTGACAGAAGAGTGCCGGCAGATAAAAGCCGGAAGTGAAGAGCGGCTGCACATTGCGTTGCTGAATGTTGATTACGTTACCAGCTTTGAAATACCGTTTCGTCTCCAGTTGATCCGTGCCCCGCAGCTGATAGATCAACTGCGTAAAACGCTGCCGTTAGGCCGCAAACCTGTCACCATCAGCGAAAGCCGGTATGGTTGTGTGTATAGCATCAGGGCCGATCTGAACAATGTCCCCGATGCTTTTCGCTACCGCTTCACCCACCGGATCCGTCGCGTGACGGCGGATGGCGTGACCACTGCCGCGTACCAGGAAATTGCAAAACAGGTTAAAGCGCCGCGTGAACGTCTGCGTCTGGCGCTGGAAGCCGGTTTATCTGTTACCGCGCTTGATGGTTTATTCTGGTTTGGTATGCAGCGCATCGCCGCTGACATCTCAACGCTGAGAAAGTCCGGTATGAGAATTTCCACCGCTGAGGCCGAAGCCTTCGATAATCTGACAGGCACCACGCGGCGGGTTCCTGTTTACCGCTTAGGGCTGCCCCTGGAAAATAATAAAACCGCTTAGTCTCCTGAGCGGGCTTTTCTAGATTCAGCGCCTCTGGCAACGCCGGAAGCACTCAACCAAAGTTGGTCGGTTGATTTTATGCTCGGAACACCGGCGGGCAGAATCTAACCACGAGCGGCCCCATGAATCCCTGAATAACCTGACGCCGGAAGAATACCGGCTGAGAGACTGGAAATCTCAAATAAACGCGTGGAACGGCAACTGGGGTACTTACGCGGTAAAACGGCAACAACCTATTATTTAATTTACGCCATCCTTTTACGATGGCTTTATTTTATCTGATGATTCCGTTATATTTTTTTCTCCTCAGCCCTTTCAAACAATTACCCCCTTGAAATATTCTTCATCCTACAGCCGTAGTCTGGCACCTTCATTAAAATAATCTCCCTCTGATATCCGGAAACCCTTCGCAAACGTATTATTACCGCATCAGCCAAGGCAGGCTGAAGTTAAGTATTTCCATTGTAATAACACATATATCTAATGAAGGATTTTGTAATGAAAAAAATTATCGCCCTTGCTCCCGTTGCTCTGATTATGGGTATGGCTGGTCAGGTTCAGGCTGCAACTCAGGCTGACGTCCAGTTGCAGGGTACTATTGTAGACACCACTTGTGAAGTGACTGCAAATAATGGTGCTGCAACGTTGAACGTGGGTTCTTTCTCAAAATCTGCGTTCACTACCGCTAAGCAACAAGTTGGTCAGGAGCCGCTGCTGGTTTCCCTGAAAAATTGTAGCGAAGACGAAACAGGCGCACTGCAGGTTTCCGGCATTGTTACCACTGGCACTGACAACCTGTTCCTGAGCGATGTTAACCAGACAGCGGGTTTCATGCTGACTCAGAAAGACAACCTCACTCAGGTTAAAAACAACACCAGCATTCCGTTGACCGCTGACGCTACCGGCGCAGTGGACTATACCTTCACCGCAGGTATGGCCGTCATGGATGCTACCAACGTAATGCCAGGCGCATATACCGCTCCGATCAAAATCTCTTACGTGAGTAACTAAGAGTTTAGATCCCTGGTACGACACTGAGTAAAAAAAGAGAGGGACTTTTTAGCCTCTCTTTTTCATTTAACGGACAGAGAATATTATGAAGTTTTACCGCAAGTTGGGCGTTGTATTAAGCCTGAGTCTGTTATTGAGCGAGCCGGTATTAGCCAGTATTGGCATCGGTGCATCCCGCGTTATTTTTGCAGGATCTGATAGCAGTCAGAGCATTGACATTAATAACCGTTCCCATAATCAACCTTATCTTATTAATGTCGGCATTTCAGACAGTCTGACCGCTAAATCAACGGACAGCGCTTTTATGCCTGCGCCGGCATTATTTCGTATTGAACCGGATACCACCAATAAACTCCGTATCCTGAGAAAAACAAATAATTTACCCCGCGACAGAGAGTCCGTTTTTTATCTGAATATTATGGCAATCCCGACCAGTAAAGCGGGACAGGATAATAGGCTTTGTTGAATAAATCGAACTTTTTGCCGTAATCAGGATCAGATCACCACATTCTCGATCCTGTA
>NZ_JAEMGT010000153.1:0-13392 GCF_017655185.1 Rahnella sp. ChDrAdgB13
GAGAGATGGCGCTTTCGGGCGGTTACGTTAAATCTGTTTAACCTTTGCAAACAGAGACCTTCGGGTTAAGGCTCACTTCACACGTTTTACTCTTCATCACTTATACCCCATGGCGCCTCGCCATCATGTTTTCTTACCCTACAGGGATTTTACTCCCTTGGGGAATGGGTTCCTTTTGTACTTGAGGAATACCATCATGATATTACTAAACTTCATTTGCACAGTTTCCGCATTTTTGACAGGTGTCTCTGGAAGACTTTTTCCCCGGACGCTTTTGACGGAATGGCTAGACTGGTTTACAGGTGACGTTCGTTTGCTCCGCCGGCTCATCAGTGAACTGAAGCTTGCGACAACCTGCCATCAACATCCATTCGGTGCGGATGCAGAAAAGTTTGTTGAGCAAATTGTTTACAATACGGCCTACGAACTGGGATACCGCAGCTTTTACGGCCTTTATGAAAGATGGCCGGAAAATGTGGTACACCAACTGGTTGTTAATTCATTTCCAATAGGTGCCGCTCATTGGGATCTCGTCATGGCCAGTGGTTACCTGGATGCACATAACCTTGAAACGGAAGAAACTATTTTTCTGTTGAGCTACTGATTAATTTACCTCGCGGCGTATTGTCATCAAATTTTCCCCTATTTTACTCTCTCGGGACTTTGCTCCCTGGGGGCATGGTACCCCTTTACTTCGAGGATTTTACCATGTCTTCATACGACATCACTGTCGAGCGTATCCATGCGTGTACGCATTCTACTGTCGATTTCATCGTGCTGGTTTCTGACATTGAAACGGCTTTGCAAACCATTCGGGCGTTAGAACATTGTGGTATTGCTGATGAGGTGGATATCGATGGTTTTCCATTTCGGACCAATGAGATTGTTTGGATTGCTGATCAACTCGGGCAAGCCTGTGAGTTGAGTCTGATACCGGATTATCTTTTTCAAAAGTATGTGACCGATCTCGTGCTTCTTGGCCACGCCACAGATGCACATGCCTGGAATTATGGATTCCGTAAAGGCGTAGAGTCTGTCGACTATTTTTAATTGCTCTTCACCCATGTCCTTATAGGACGATCTAACTGACCACCCACGCGGGGAAAACTTCCCCCGCTTGCGGTGAAGGTTTCTCCGCTCAACTGCAGGAGAAACACCATGAAAATCATTATTTCATTTTTACAGAAGGCGTCCGATGTCCTGGCACATTTTTCTACGGTGCTTGGACAGAACGACAACGACTGGTTCACTAATCGTACGGGGCATCTGAGTTTTCGTCCCGAGGTCATCCCAAACGGCCAGGGGCAGTTTATCGCCAAAATAGCCTGCCGTACGGGGTGCAGTTCCCGCGACTGGAAGGTGCAAAGTTTTGGCACCTGCGGTCATTGGCGTTCTGCGCGTCAGGCCATGAAAGCGGCCCGAATAATGGCTCGCGATCTGGCTTTGTACCGTTATCGTTTTAGCGATGGTGCGCTGAACGCGGTATGACACTTTTCTGACCATGCTTCCCGGAGAGACTTCCTCCCGGGAAGTTTCTCCTGTTAACCACAGGGGTATTTATCATGTTCCGCTTTACTTCCGCTTCTCTGCGTAAGGTATTAACTCTCCCGTCCGGCCTGAATAAACCGATCACCCTTGAAAACGGTTATGGATTCTACATTCGTGCCGAAGATGAACAACAGCCCGGATATATGAATATGGCCTATGCCGTGGGTTATGATCCCCGACGAGACGACGGTTGGGAAGATCGGGTGGCTGACAATCTTCCATGCATCGACTATTCCTTTACTTTCTTCATTAAACACTCGACGAGAGAGGCGATCCTCAATGAGCATCATGACTTCATTGTCACGCCCCTGACTTCAACCGTCGTGAGTGAAACCCGGCCTCCGGAGAAAGTGTTTGTTCCGGTGGCTGAATTTCGAAACGGCATCGAGCGTATGTTTGATCAGTCGCATAAACACTTCCTTGCCTGCGTGGGCAATCGGGAAAAAACGGCGTGGCGTATGACGGCACTTTACGTGCTCGATGACGTTATCCGTACCGATTGCAAGCGGGCAAAAGTGGCCGACCGGGAACAGTTTGTTCGCGCGTTTTCCCGACTTAAAGACCGCATAAGTTCGGTGACACCAGCGGGGGAAACTATCACTCCCTATTTCACTCGTTAATTTTCTTTCACCCCAGTGGCGTATCCCGCCGCTGGCCGGGATACGCCTTTTTAAGGCTTATTCCATGAAAAAAAATACCTCAGCCCGCAGGGCGCCCAAAACTGAACGCGCTGACCTGTATCAGCAGGTGACGGACAAAATCGTCGCGGCTCTCGAGAAAGGCACCGCGCCCTGGCGTAAACCCTGGCGTACTGCGCAAAAGAGGACCGGTAGCTGTTTGCCGGCGAATGCCACAACAGGTAAAGCCTACAGCGGGGTGAATATTCCATTGCTTTGGATGGCGGCGGAGGAGCGGGGTTTTAGCTCTGACCGCTGGCTCACCTTCCGGCAGGCGCAGCTCGCAGGCGGACACGTCCGCCCGGGAGAGACCTGCAGTCTGGCTGTTATTTTCAAGCCATTTGAGGTCCAGGCTGAAGATGGCCAGGGCATCAAGCTGACTGATGATGACGGTAAGCCAGTCATGGAGTCCCGGACGATGCTTAAACCGTTGCAGCTGTTTAACACGCAGCAATGTGACGGTCTGCCTGCTGGACTTTACGGTGACCCCTCTACTATTTTGACCGAGGAGGAAGCGGAAACGGTTTCTGCACCGGTGATGAACCGTGTAAAGGAAATCTTTAACGCCAGCGGCGTGGCCGTCAAATTTCTGGAGCAAAATCGTGCCTATTATCGGCCGGCTGCAGATCAGATAGTGATGCCAACTTCCGTGCAGTTTTTTACTGAGGCTGATTACTGGTCCACTTTACTTCACGAACTGGTACACGCCAGTGGCCATCAAAAACGTCTAAACCGGGAAGGGATAACGTCTTCGACCCGAAACTTCGGGGATCCGGTTTATGCGTTTGAGGAGCTGATTGCCGAGATGGGCAGCGCCTTTCTTTGCGCGGAACTTGGCGTCTACGGTGAGGTCCAGCATGAAAGCTATGTCAGTGGCTGGCTGAAGGCACTCAAAGAAGACAAAAGAGCGCTGTTCCGGGCATGCCGGCAGGCGCGGGAAGCGTCAGAGTTTCTGTTAACTCTGACGCCTGACTCACAGGCAGTATCAAAGGCCTCAAAAGTGGCCTGAAGGAGACAATAATGCAGACATCACAATTCTGGCAGGCCACCGCAGCGGCACTCCTGGCCAGGCACTATGGCCTGACGTTGAATGATACCGATTTATGCGACGACCTCTGTGTGGAGACGTTGCAAAAAGCGGGGATCAAACCCTTTGAAGCCATTAATGACCTGGTGGACAAGTATCATCTGACGCACCTTACCGACTCTGCTTACCTGCCGCGCTCGCCTTATCTGAGTGCGGCCGATGAGCTGATTGCCGGCCTTGAGGCCGGTGCCACACTCGGGATGATCAGTCACCCGTGATCCGGGGCTGACCCGGCTTAACCTGTAAACCACCCATCGGGGGAGACCTCCCCCGATGGGGCGGCTCCCTCTTTTTAGTCTAAAGAGGAGAAGTAACTATGTTTGAATGGTGCAAAAACCGCCTGGAAATCACCGGCCGTTCCGTATCTCTCGACGTCATGCTGCAGTGGGTTGCAGGTGATGAGGTGCCGCTATACCGCCACGCCGTACAACAGAGCATTCAGCTGTTTCTGGCCGGCGCGGCCGGGGTGCTCAAACCGGTGAAAAGTGTGGAATATCTCCCTTATCCGGGGTTGGTCTCACACGGCACCGGGCCGGCTATCGCCTCCAATCTGGCTTTTCAGCACTGGCTGGATGTACTGAAGAAGGACGCTGTACTCAATCCCGACACTGTCAGGCAAATTGACCGTATCTGGACGCAGTCAGGGCTCAGCGCCGTCCGGTGGGAAACTCTCCCGCTGGGCGCACGTCAGATAATGGCGCAGCTGATGACTCGGCAGTACATCGACTGGTTTGGTGTGGCCTCCTGGTCACCCCACATCGACGGCGAGGAATGCTGGGAGAAACTGGGGAGAAGACCGGAGCGTGCCTGCCACTGTGACATGCTGATGATCATACCCTCACGACTCGCTGCTGAACTTAACGGTAACAACCGCCTGCTTGCAGGCATGTCTACCACGGGCAGTTTGTATAGTCGTATCCACGGGATGGAATGGCCCTGTGGTCACAACGTTCTCTGGCATCGTGATCGTATAAACAGTTTACGCCTGGAGTTTGATTCACCGTCGTATCCGCCTTCCAGCGAGCTAATGGGGGAACTCTCGGCCGTATTTGACTGCGAGATCCGCCACTGGTACCAGGAACCGGTCAACGGTGTCCTGGGGTATGACTGTTATGACCGCGGAGACCACGTTGATAGCGGGAAGTACGGGGCAGGGCCGTTTTCGGCTCCTCTGATGGCTTTCCCGCCGGAGGTGCTGCCGGTGCAGGAGCTTTCACCGGTGTCACCGGCGAGGGATGCATAAGATGTCTACTGTCAACGATGCCAGCAGCAGCCTTACCGGTGAAGGTGTGCAACCTGTTGAACTTTACCAGTACGTTGTGTGTAGTACGGCGCACCTGACTGAGCAAGACGCTGAATTATTACATCGTCTGGGTCATCAGCGTTGCGAATGGGGGGATGCCGAGTGGATCCACCTCACTGGCACCGGTTATCTGGTGCGTCTGAGTGCTTACAACTTTCCGCAGCTTGAATTAAAGAAGCGGGGTTTTTCGAAAGATGCGCGCCGGCTGACCTACATACTGATGAAGCGGCTAAATGTTTCGCTTATTCACTTTGACTGTTGTGGTGAAGTACTGGCCGGGTTTGCCGTTTATAACTGGTAAATCCGGGCTCTGTCCGACATTGCTTTAAACTAACCCCTGGGGAAAATCATCCCCCAGGGTGATTTTCCCCTTAATTTGTGAAGGTGGAAATCATGCTAATTTTTAAAAATGCCATCCTGAAGCCTGTGATGGAAGAATTACAGGAAAAAGGCGGTAACTTACTTTTTGTGAAAGATTCGGGCATTTATCTGATGGCCGAGAAAGGGGCTTATCTTGACGGTCACAGGCTGCATATTGCCTATGCTGACGACTTTGATCCCCGGTTGCCTGAGAATGAGGACTGGTATGAAAATGCCGGCCTTGAGGTGGGCTACGATGATTTTGGCGAATCCCTCGGTCAGGATTTCTGGGGAACGTTTATAACCCAGGTCATTCACCAGGGATGCGATGTCTTCATCGAAGTCAGTGAAAACCAGATTCAGGCAGGCTATATCAAGCCATAACTGAAAGCACATCTAAGCGGAACATCGGTCCGTCTTTATTTACCATCCTGAAGGGGAAATATTCCCTTCAGGGCATATTTCCCCGGGAGATATGCGATGAACATCATGGTTGACCACAAGAAGCAATTTATATCCCTTTTTAACGAAACTGCCCGCTATCACCACCGGCATAAGGTTTTTCGCGACTTCATTACCCTGGCTGCAGCGTCGATTCACAATGGTATATATTTTAGTGACGAGCTGGAGCGGGAATACATGGAGACGGTTCGCCAGTACGAAGCAAAAGATGCTGAGCGGATGGCCATGTTGCTGGCCGAGGTGGTGATGGGGCTTGAAGCCGGAAGCGGTGACTTTCTCGGCACACTGTACATGCAGCTTGAGCTTGGTGAATCAGCGCGTGGCCAATTTTTTACGCCATTTTGCATTTCCCGCATGATGGCGGAAATGCAGTTGGGTGATATCGGCAGCTTGCTGGCCGATAAACCTTTTTTTACCGTTTACGAACCGGCTTGTGGTTCAGCCGGGATGCTCCTGGCTATTGCGGAGGTTGTCAGGGAAAAGGGATTTAATCCAGACCGGCACCTTTGGGTTTCCTGCACTGACATCGACCCGGTGGCGTCAGGAATGGCCTATATTCAGTTATCGCTGAAGGGGGTCCCCGGAGAGATTGTTACGGGGAATGCACTGAGCGGTGAACGCCGGCGAGTGATGTATACGCCGGCGCATTGGTTGGGGAACTGGCCATATCGTCTAAAAGTGGTTTGAATGCTGCGTAATTAAAACTGAGCCTCTGCATTGCAGAGGCTTTTCTATTTTTTTAGCTAATTTTCACTGTCTGTATTCTTTAGAGTTTCTTTTTCTACGTCCTCAAGTCTTCTAATCAGTGCGATAAAACTAATCACTAACGTAACGAGACCACTAATCACTCCAGCCGGTATTGATACAGCAAGAGAAGGGGTGAAGTGGCCGGTAAGTACATATACAGTACCCTCGGCTACACTGCTTTTAAAAATGATAAAAATAATTTCATCAATTAGCATATTTACGCCTTATTACCGGTGGCGGGAAATATCTTTCTCATATTTAATTCATGAGCATTCATCGATATCGTTATAAACGCAGATTCTTGATTAACGCGTTTTCCCTTCTGCCATCGGGACAATTTGTGCCCAAAGTTTTTGCGTCCAGGCGTCTTTAAGATGAGCTGGATCTGCTGAACGGTAGGTTGCCGTGACCTGGCTGTTGCTCCCTTCACGGCTGACCTCGAGCGTCAGGTGGTCAGTTTTTCCCCAGACCCGGCTCATCCGATAGTAAGACCCCGGCTGGGCACTCCAGTCAGTGCCTTCCGCCATCGCGGTGGCCACCCAGCCTGAGTTCCCTTTGCCGCTGTTGCTGGCAGCGGTGATTTCATCGCTTGAGGTGAAGCGGTAATAACGTTTCAGCCGGGCGGCGGCGGTATCCACATCAGTACGCACCGTCAGTGTTTAACTGACTTCACCCCATTCGGGTGATTTTACGCTGTCAGATGAAGCCGTTGAAGGCATCATAGATGAACCCAAAGTGCTGACCTGATGCGTTATCGCGCTTAGGTCGCTATTGCTGCATCCGGTCACTCCAAGAAGTATTGATGTGACCAAAATGGCAGGATTAAGGAGTGAGTGTAAGTGGCGGTCTTTTACTGCTGTCATGGTGTTTCTCCGGTGAAGGAAAAGGGCATGTTGAACATGCCCGTAAGTATCAGAATGTGACAGAGAGCTGAGCTACGGCACCGTAGGTCCGGTCGGTCCCGGCCATACCGGTCAGGTCGAGGTGAACAACATCAAACGGTGAAATACCGATGCCGGCCGTCACGACGTTGTTGTCACTGCTGCGCATGTCAGCACGGTAGCCGGCACGCAGCTGCGCCCAGGACCATGCATTGAGTTCTGCACCGACGCCGGCATATTGCCTTTTTTCATCGGAAGCAAAGCCGCTGGCGGGCGTCACATCAACATCAGCCGCAAAAGTAACAAGTCCATTACTCCAGGCGGTGCCCGCCGTCGCCTGTGGACGGATTTTAAAACTGTCCTGTTGTCCATTCACTTCGCGTGTATCTACGTTGCGAGCTACCAGGTTCTGCCCCGCTAGGGCGACGGTCCACTCAGGGGTCAGGTCAGCAGAAAAGCCGAGGTCAACGTTGGCGCCGCTTTCTGATCGCTTCCAGTCCCCGCTGTGAAAATCGGAGGTGCTGTAATTGTTGATGGCCACGTTGTAATTCCAGGTATCCACGCGCTGGAATTTTGGGGTGATGCCGACCGATACCGGGATAGTTCCTAGCGTAAACGGATGGGCCATCGCGATGCCGTACTCGCTCACCAGAGCCGCCACGCCCTGGGCGCGTGAGGTAAGGCTGTTAAGGGCGATTTCATCAGGCTGAACCAGACCCGCACTGGCGGCGTCGAGGTACGCCAGATCACTGTTACTGACTTCGGCGCGTGCTTTCGCATGACCCCAGCCTTTAATGACCAGAGCAAAGGGCAATGTGTCATTAGGGACCGCAATCACTGCGCTGACGCCAGCATCCGCACTGCCGCTGTGGCCTGAAATGTCGGTCAACGACTTCCTGAGTTCTGAGGCAGAGGGAGCGCTGTTGCCGGAGCCGCTGGCGTTCCTGAGGTTGTCCCATGCATGTTTAACGTTATCGAAACCGTCCTGCAGGTTATCCGGGTCACTGACCTGAGCGCCTACAGCTGGCAAGATGATGGTGAGATCATCACTCGGGTCTGACTTTGCTAAAAGGGCAGGGTTAAGCAGTGGGGCTGACCCGTATTTTGAGGAGGCAACACCGGTTCCCCCCATTGCATCATTACGGGCCTCAAACCAGGTGCCGGCAGCATGTGCAGCCGGTAGCGAAGAAACCAGCCCGGCAACCATCAGACAGCGTGTTATTAATGTGGCTTTCATCATTATATTTTCCTGTGCAGTTTTAAGTTTTTTAGGTAAAAGAATTCCCTGGTGCTGACGCACCAATTAAAAAAGTTTGCTAAATAGTGAGTGTATTAATTAGTTCAATTTGTCTATTTCTTTTAACCACTCCTGTGTGACGTAATTTTCTGGATAATGTAGGAGATTAACTTCTTCTTTTCCCCACGGACCTAAATGATGTTGCTTTACTAATTTATCCAACAACATGACCGGCAGAACTTTACCGGATGACAGCAGCAGTAAAGATGCAGCATCTGTGGTACAGGCTGAAACAGTCGCCACCCCTTTTTTCTCTAAGACGCCGCAATAAGCCATGAAATCATTAAAAAGTTGTTCATGTCCGCCATACGGTATTTGTTCGCCCAAGTATTCCGCTTTGCGTAAAGGGACGCCGTTTTTTAATCTAACTGTAATTAAACTTACACCAATCAGCGTTTCGTAACTGTATTGATCAACGGTGGGTGCCTGAGCATCCCGAATTAAAATAATCTCAGGTAGTGCTGTTAATGAATCGTCCGTTATTTTATTACTTATTTGCACAACCAACTTATGCCAGTCGGGGATATTACCGGGTGCGACAGCGGGTAAAGATGATCCCGCTGTTAACCAGCTTTTGTTGATGCTAAACCATCCAGCTATTTCTGAAAGCAAAGGGTCTGTCAGATAATCCATTGTGCGCTCACGACTCTCCAGTACGCTCAGTCCGATATTCCACGGTGACAGCAGCGTCGCTACGTCAGTGATATTCAAACCGTGGGCGTCCATGAGCAGTTGAAACCGTTCGAGTACCTGCGTAGCACGTGTCTGAAAGGGGGACAGCGTTTCCCTTATCACGCCCTCTATTAAAATATTGATGAATTCAGACGCCGATATGCCCAGTTTTGCAGAGGCGAGCGTGATGTATTCGCGTATCCCCGGTTTAAATCTTACGGCAAGCGGATCGCCCGATTTTTTATTTTCTGTCGCCGCAGCGTAGAGCAGTGCGGTAAGTCTATCGTCCTGTTCCAGGGGCAGGCGTGAAAGCAGTGACGTGACGCTAATATTCATGAGATTCCCCGGTGTTGTAATAAATTTCAGAGCTAATATGATGAATTATATGTTTTTTTATTATTTGTATTCGATGTGAATACAATAATCGGGTATTGCGATTTTGTATAACGGATAATTTCGATCGTTCAGATCGACACTACTCATGTAGCCAGTATGAATACGTTTAAATCGATATTTAACGGGAAATTGTGCATTCATATTTTCAAATTAATATGCCGGCATAAGGTCATTCACCGCGATTTTCGTTTCCATACATGGATTATCTGTCCCAACAGAGGTCTGCATTCTTCCTCCTGTAGCCAGCCGGCGATGAAACCTTCAATCCACAGTTTGAGACGATCAATACGACTTAGTTTGTATTTGTAATGAAAGGCCGCTTCTTCCTCCATACAGATGTTCCTGCAGGCGCGCTCGGTGGCTTTCATCAGTTTCCAGGAGAACATCGTCGTCATTGCCTCTTTTCTTTTTGCGTATCACCAGGATGCCGCACTGCATTGAGGGAGTGTACCAACGCCATTCCTTCAGGAATGTGTCGATCTGCAAGCCAGTTCGTTCCGTGCGGCTGACGGGTCTGCTTAGGGTGCGGCAGTGATAGTGTTCTGCGTGAAAGTGTCGTAACAACCTGGTTATTCTTCGGCGGCTGAGTAGGTGAGACGACAGGATAATCGTATTGCGGTTCGTTTTCATGGCACTGCGGAGAGTGTCTGTCAGCTCACGCCAGTACCCGTTCATATCCCTGAGCCCAGGGTGGCCGACACCGAGCCAGGGATTGAGGTGTAGCCATATCCGGCGTCGTTTTTTCATCAATACGAATGGGCGGGGCCTGAAAAACAGCACAGCCTTTGCCAGGGGTTTGAACATCGCGGGCGTAAACCCGAGCGTGATGAATATGACCAGACTGCCTGATGTAAAAAGGCCCCCTGTGATGAGGGGCGTGAGCGCTGAGCAAATCATCAACCAGCAGGTGACTAGCGTGGTCAGCGGAACGGCGTTCGATTTCATGATGGCGTCTTCTCTTCGAAAAGCCACATTCATGCACGTTCCGGGCCTCGTGACTTGCAACAATTCTTCAAGCAGATCCAAAAAATAAAGATCAAGGGGTTAATTGAGGTAATGAATATAGAGTTGATGCTTGCAAGGAATGGGGGAAATCATAACGTATTGCCCCTTTACACATGATTGACGGGGGCGGCTATGCTGAAGTGGTTTGCAGGCAGATTTCAGGGCCAGAAGTTAGAGACTGCACCGCAGGTGCTTAAGGGATCAGAGAGACTGAGTGCTGCGGGATGGTTTTCACCACTGAGTGCAGATGCACTTTTGTCCACGCGGCCCAGAAAACAGGCGTTGCAACAACTGTGGGACAGCAGTCCTTTCTCCAGGCCTGTATGGGAAGCGTTCTGGCTGGAGCCCGTAAAGCAGCTGGCGGTCAGCCTGCAGCAACTGCCGGCCGCGTCATCGGGACCCTTCGCCCGTGAAGGCGGCATGCTAGATGAAGCGCTGGAGGTGGCCGTTTGTGCAGTGAGACTATCACGGGGATGGATGCTGCCTCCTGGGGCTCCCCCGGAAGAACAGTCGGCGCAAAGCTCCGCCTGGTGTACGGCAATTTTTTGGTCAGCACTGCTTCATGACCTGGGCAGCCTTGAACGGATGGCGGCTTTCTACGAGGATGGTCGCCGGTGGTATCCTGGGCTTGGAGAGCCTGATGCGCCCTGGCGGGTTAAGTTTTGTGATCAAGACACCAATTCAGCCGTCCGTGCAGCCACTTCGGCTTATCGCCTGCTACCTTACGAAGGGCTTATCTGGGTAGCGCGCTGGCCAGTACTGGCTGACGCGTTGCTGGTCTACCTGTCGGGCAATAAGCCCGCCGGTACCATACTTCATGCCGCAGTGAGTGAGGCCCGCGAAAAATGCGGACTGCTTGCTCACGGCACCTCTGTTCAGTCTTCGGTCAAATTGGCCGCAGATAATCCTGAAACATTACTCCAGAGTGCCGGATCTGAACCTGCCGAACATCCCATAATTGAAATTCCTGTTCAATCCATTGTTTCTAATGAAATTGATGACAATAAGACATCTTCACTGACCGGTGAAACCGGGACCTCAATCACAGAATTGGTTTCAGCTATCGGTCAACCAAGTCAGGCTGAAGGTAATGCTGATGTGGAAGCAGATGCGCGGTTGGAAGGAGGGGAACCAGAGGATTTGCTGATGCTGCTGGATAAAATGACCGGCTCTGAGACTACTGATGAAACGGTAGGGCCTGACAACTCGACCAGGGTAACAGTAGCACAGCCTGTTCCTGCCCAGAGTTCCACAGTCGGTGAACTTTTTTGGAAATGGCTGGTTGATTCCATTGACGATGGAGGGCTGAGCGTGAATGCGCAGGATAGCCTTTTGCACGTAATGGCGCAGTACGTTTTTATTCAGACGCCGGATTGTTTTTACCGGTACCTGGCCTCGCAGGATAAAGTAAAGGTCGATAAAGACGAAATTCAAAAAAGCTTTGAAGCGTTGAATAAACATTTCTCAAGGAGTGGCAAAGGAATATATATCTACAGGAAATATGAGACTGAGGGTAGGGAGGGGCGTTTCACCCGAATGTCCGGCTACATGATTTTAGCCTCACAACTCTTTAAAGAAAGTGGCGTACAAACTGACAGCCTTTGGTTGTCACCGAATAAATAAGAAATGTAGTTTACTATTATTGAGTAAAAGGGAGAATAACATGGAATTGATTAGTTATGACGATATTCTGAAAGATTATTTTTTCAGTAAGACGTTGAGACCCGCTACTGAGTGGAGTTACAGAAAAGTTATCAACTCATTCCGTCGTTATACAGGCGATAAAGTGTTACCGGGGCAGGTCGATAGAATGACAGTTTTAAACTGGCGTCGGCATGTTTTAAGTGAGCAAGGCCTGTCATCAATTACATGGAATAATAAAGTTGCTCATATGCGTGCAATTTATAATCACGCACTGCAGCAAGAATTTGTCATCCTAAAAGATAATCCCTTTAATGGCGTGATTGCCAGGCCAGATATAAAAAGGAAAAAAACCCTCACTGAGGCAGAAATTAAAAAAATCTACCTACTACTCGAAGCGCGGGAAAAAGAGGAAGGTTTGGGGGTAATTGAGAAGTCACGTTCGGCTTTGCGACCAGCCTGGTTCTGGCTTAGCGTTGTGGATACGCTTCGCTACACAGGGATGAGACAGAATCAGCTGCTTAACATACGTCTGGAGGATGTGAATTTGGAGGGGGGGTGGATAAATTTACGTCCAGAAGCTTCAAAAAATCACAGAGAACACCGGGTTCCTATCACCCGATTATTGAGACCAAGACTTGAACGATTGATGACGGCGGCAGTTGAGCGCGGAGCAACACACTGCGATATGTTATTTAACGCGAGCAGATTTGATGGGCGGAAAAATATCCTAACAGATGTCATGGCATATCAACCCTTGCGGGGTTTCTTCCGACGATTATCGACTGAGTGTAAATGCGTCATTACCCCTCACCGGTTTAGACATACCATTGCTACTGACATGATGAAATCTCCTGATCGTAATCTGAAAGTTGTTCAAACACTGTTAGGCCACTCAAGTGTTGCTGTAACACTTGAGTACGTTGAAGGCAACATGGACAGTTTACGAGTAGCGTTAGAGGAGGTTTTTGGTGGTTAGGATTAATCTTAAGTGAAATCTAAGTGACTGAAAGCAAAAAAATGAAGCTTTTCTTTACATAAGATTGACACTACCGGTGGGATACTGTCAAAATTCTTATCGGAAGGACGTGAGAAAGCCAGAGAGTGCAACTAACACTCTCCGGCTTCTTAGTCCCGAATGTTCAACAATCGATGCGATAAGCCTATTTATCACATGAAGCTGTTTCGGGTACTTATGTCATGCCCGTTAAGGATCTCAACCCTTAACGAGCAGGCTCTGAAGTTGGTGCCCGGACTCGGAATCGAACCAAGGACACAGGGATTTTCAATCCCTTGCTCTACCGACTGAGCTATCC
>NZ_JAEMGT010000022.1:0-76483 GCF_017655185.1 Rahnella sp. ChDrAdgB13
GTGGAGCAGCCTGGTAGCTCGTCGGGCTCATAACCCGAAGGTCGTCGGTTCAAATCCGGCCCCCGCAACCAACTACTTAAACAATGAATTGCATTAAACAACCAGCACCTTAAGGGGTGTTTTTTTGTATCCAAATTTCGGGTACAGCCCGGAACGGCTTCATATTTTCCACCATTCCCCTGCTTATTTCGCCCTTGCCGCCCCGCCTTCTGAAAACCAAACCTTAATTCCTGCCATAATCGATTCCGCGACCTGCTGCTGAAAATGGGCAGTCCTCAATTTTTTCTCTTCGTTGATATTACTGATGAAAGCCGTCTCCACCAGAATGGACGGAATGTCCGGCGCTTTCAGCACGGCAAAACCGGCCTGATCGACTTTGTTTTTGTGCAGATGATTAATCTTCCCCATGCGCGTCAGCACTTCTTTGCCAAATTTTAGGCTGTCGCCGATGGTTGCCGTCTGAACTAGATCGAACATCGTATGATCCAGATAACGATCGCCGCTTTTGCTGACGCCGCCAATCAGGTCAGATTCATTCTGGGTTTGCGCCAGAAAACGTGCAGCAGAACTGGTGGCGCCTTTGGTCGATAAGGCAAAAACGGACGAGCCTTTTGCAGCGCGGTTTGTAAACGCATCGGCATGAATAGAAATAAACAGGTCTGCCCGCAATTTTCGCGCTTTCGCCACCCTGACCTTCAGCGGAATAAAGACATCTTCATTGCGGGTCATATGCGCTTTCATATTAGGTTCACGCGTAATCAGTTTTTGCAGACGGCGCGCGATTTGCAAAACCACATCCTTTTCACGCGTTTTGTATTTACCAATCGCACCCGGATCTTCACCACCGTGCCCCGGATCCAGCATAATGACCAGCGGCCTGCTTCGGCCGGCCTGACCGTCTTTGGCCGTTTCAGGCGGCAGCGTTCTCGCCACATCGCCGCGATTGTAATCTTCCAGTAATGCCAGCAGCGGATCATCTTCCGCACTCACGGCACCGTCTTCCGGATACAAATCGACGACCAGACGGTTGTGGAATTCGGCGACCGGCCTGAGAGTAAACACATGAGGATTGATGGCCCGCTTGAGTTCAAGCACCATGCGCACCGTTTTGGTATCAAACTGCCCCACCCGCGCCTGGCGGATATAAGGGTCACTTTGCTGGACTTTTTCTCCCAGCCCTTTCAGAACGCTGTTGAGGTGAACACCTTCAATATCGACGACCACACGCGGCGGGTCGCTCAGCAGAAATTGCTTATATTTTAGTGGCGTACTGGATTCGAGCGTAATACGGGTGTACGTGGAAGAAGGCCAGATGCGTACTGCAATAACCTGTGAGCTGGCAGCGAACCCCACTTTGCTCACACTCAGCATCCAGGAAGCCGCTACAGTTTGAAGAAGTCGTCGTCGTCCGGGATTGTGGTTATCGTCAGTCATGCAGTCTCAAAAGTATCTAAAAGTAAGAAATTGCTGATTAAAAACTCAGTTTATGGATTCTAACGAATCGTATCCTGCATGTCATTCCTAAACATTTATTCGATTAATCAATTTGTTGTAGGTTTGTAATGGGTGTTAAAACAAAAACAACGATTTCTTACTTGCCACACGCCGACAAAAGAATAAAAATACAAAAATTACGAATAAAAATTCATACGAGGTTTTGCCGTGAAGGAACGTAGTACAGAACTGGTTCAGGGATTTCGCCACACAGTTCCCTATATTAATGCGCACCGTGGCAAAACGTTCGTGGTCATGCTCGGTGGGGAAGCCATAGAACATGAGAATTTTAGCAATATTGTCAATGATATCGGGCTGTTACACAGTTTAGGCATTCGTCTGGTGGTGGTTTATGGTGCACGCCCGCAGATTGATGAGAACCTTTCTGAGCACAATTACGAGCCGATTTATCACAAAAACATCCGCGTGACCGACGCCCGGGCCCTCGAACTGGTGAAGCAGGCAGCGGGTTTGTTGCAGCTTGATATCACCGCGCGGCTTTCCATGAGTCTGAATAATACGCCACTGCAGGGCGCGCATATTAACGTGGTCAGCGGGAACTTTATCATTGCTCAGCCGCTGGGCGTCGATGACGGTATCGATTACTGCCACAGTGGCCGTATCCGCCGTATTGATGAAGAAGCGATTCATCGCCAGCTCGACAGTAACGCTATTGTGCTGCTCGGCCCGGTAGCAGTTTCCGTCACGGGCGAAAGCTTCAATCTGACGTCAGAAGAAGTCGCGACACAGCTGGCAATCAAACTGAAAGCCGAGAAAATGATCGGCTTCTGTTCTTCTCAGGGCGTCATCAACGATGAAGGGAATATTATCTCTGAGTTGTTCCCTAACGAAGCGCAGGAACGTATCGACCTGATGGAATCGGGTGGAGATTATCTTTCCGGCACCGTCCGGTTCCTGCGTGGCGCGGTGAAAGCCTGCCGCAGCGGCGTTCGTCGCAGCCACCTGATCAGTTATCAGGAAGACGGCGCGCTGGTTCAGGAACTCTTCTCGCGTGACGGTATTGGTACGCAAATCGTTATGGAAAGCGCCGAGCAGGTTCGCCGCGCCACCATCAACGATATCGGCGGTATCCTTGAACTGATCCGCCCGCTGGAGCAACAAGGCATTCTGGTTCGCCGCTCACGCGAGCAGCTCGAAATGGAAATTGATAAATTCACCATTATCGAACGCGATAACCTGACCATTGCCTGCGCCGCGCTTTACCCGTTCCACGATGAAGGAATTGGCGAAATGGCCTGCGTGGCGGTTCATCCCGATTACCGCAGTTCTTCACGCGGTGAAATGCTGCTGCAACGCGTCGCCAGCCAGGCCAAGCAAATGGGTCTGAACCGGTTATTTGTTCTGACGACCCGCAGTATTCACTGGTTCCAGGAGCGTGGTTTCAAACCTGCGGAAGTTGACGTCCTGCCGATTCAGAAACAGGAAATGTACAACTACCAGCGCAGGTCTAAGATCCTGATTTCAGATCTCTGAAAATCAGAACCCATTATTCTGAGCATAAAAAAGGACGCTTTCGCGTCCTTTTGCTTTTACTGAAGTCTGGAAGTTCTATTTGCTGGTCTGCGATTTCAGAGCCTGCTGCAAGGTTGACGTATCCGGCCAGGTTTTGAAGCCTTCCGGCGCAGCATACTGCGGCGTTTTACTGTCGTTGCCGGAAACCTGAGACAGCATCGCCAGACCATCTTGCGCAATTACAGCCTGATGGAAATAGTCAGCCAGCTGAGTCTGCGTCAATCCGGCAATCACACGGATCACATTAGCCCGGGTATCAAACTGAGCATTTCCACGGCTGAAGTCATTGCCCAGACGATCGGCTTCTTCATCCAGCGTTTGCGGACGTTGCTGCATCTCATTCACCAGTCCCTGCTTATATTGCAGGAATTCATCATCTTTCATTTCCCGCAAACGCTTTTCAGCCTGCGGATAAAATGCCAGATAGCGCTGATAGAGATAGTCAGGTTGTTTGCTGTTACTTTGCAGCAGGAAGCCGATACCCCATTGTTTACCCACCGGGATCGGGAAGGCAAATACCGCGTATCCCAGCTGTTCCTGCGTACGCAGCTGGCTGTAGAACCACGGCTGAATAATCTGACCCAGCAGCGCACTGTAGCCCATACTCTGAACTTCGTCATAACCGCGTGGCACATACACCGCCGCCAATGCAGAATCTGTACTGGTGCCGGTACGCTGGATATTGGCTTTCATCGGCTCAGACACTTCGGCCTGCTTTCCGCGCCACCATTCGGTCCCGTGCGCGCCCAGCTTTTGCATAATCTGCTGTGACAGCGCCCTGACCTGATCGGCGGTCATATTCCCCACCACCATCACTTCGACGGCGGCGTGGTGAATCAGCTGTTCACGGTAATTATTCACGTCATCAAGCGTAATCTGCGCGACTAACTTTTCACGCTCGGCGCGTTCGGTATACGGCACACGGGAAAGCAGTTGGATCGGCTGTAACGCCAGTTCGAAAGCTTTGCCTTTATCGGCTGAAGATAGGCGTTCCAGATACCAGGATTTCGCCTGATCCAGCTGTTCCTGCGTCGGCTTAAAGTTCGGATAGTTATCCACTAATGCCGCCAGCAAATCAGGCAGACATTCAGTAAAGCCGGTGGCGGTAAATTGCAGGCCATTATCCGGAGACGTCCCGAACGTAATGCCGCCGATGGACGCCTGATAGCTCAGCTGATCAAACGCGACACCGGTCAGATAATCCGTCAGGCCGTACAACACCTGATTTTTTGCCGAACTCAGTGCCTCTTCATTACGGAAAGACACCGTGACATTGGCTTTCGGTTCATCGGCGAAGTACCTGCTCGGCATATAGAAGACACGCAGCCCTTTATCTTCCACCAGCAACTCAGGTTTGGCCGCCGTCGAGTCTTTCGTCACCAGCGCCAGAGAATCGGGAATATAGGGATTCAGCGCTGGCAGCGACAACGTGATGCCCTGCGCCAGCGTTTTCCATTTTTCAAAAGTTTGCGGCGGCACTTTATCGACTTCGTAAGGTGCCTCCATAAAGTAAGCCATTTTGTTGTGCGGCTCATTCGGGCTGATGATCCAGTAGCGCGCATTTTGCGGCGTCATTTCATCCAGACGTGATGCGATTGCTTTGGGATCGTACTGATCGGTCAGATACGGCGAATCGAGCACATGTTCAACCGGAACACGGAGCATGGTATCCACCAGCCACTCCACATAATCCATATCTCGGGTTAACGCGGGATACCGGAAATCAAGCGCCATGACGTGAGCGATTTCGTCGAAATAAGACTTCTTAATACCCTGTGTCCGCATTTCGTTGAGATAACTGAAAATCGCGGCGATCACTGTGTCGCGCCGGGCAAGACCTTTATCCGTCAGGGAAACAGAGATATTAAATACCCCCATATTCCGGTTAACCATCGGGTCTGCTCCGGCGCTGATCCCGTCTGCATAACCTTGTTTTTGCAACCAGTCTGACAGCGTATTCGGGCTGCGGTTACCAATCAGATAGCTGATATAGGTATCTGTTTTACTGCGAAAATCTGCGCTGTTATTGTCGATGGCAAATTCAATACGCAATTCTTTGCGTGGCTGCGCGGGAACAAAATGGATGAATTCACCTTTTTGCTCTGTCGTCACCGTCGGTACGGTAATCGGCGGCACAACGGCATGATGGTTAGTGATCTTTCCGAAAGTATTGGCAGCCAAATCTGCCAGCTCTGGCAACGGTTTATTGCTGTAGATAACTCCTACCAGCAGATTGGCAGAATAATAGCGGTGATAGAACGCGGTGAGCTGATCGTGAAGTTTGCTACCCGGTTTATCTTTTAACGTATCGAGATTACCACCGGAATAACGGGCCGCCGGGTGTTCAGGGTTTAACGTTTCGGCCCGAACCTGCGCCATACGCATCCCGTCACGCGAACGCGCCATGGTCAGTTCGGCATTTACCGCATTACGCTCACGGTCACCGTTAGCCGGGTCCAGCAATGGCTCACCGATGGCGTCCGAAAGGCGATCCACGGCTTCAGGCAAAGCATCATTTTCAACTTCCAGATAAAAGGCCGTACGGTAAGAAGCGGTGCTGCCGTTATGGCTGCCGCCATGTTTTTTAAGGAACTCGGAGAGGCTTTCAGGCTGAGGATACTTTTTCGATCCCATCAGAAGCATGTGTTCGGTGTAATGGGCAAGGCCAAGCTGGGAATCAGGGTCTTCCAGCGAACCCACGGGAATAGCCAGCGCAGCAAGTGACTTGGGCGCCTGAGGGTCAGAAACCAGCAATACCGTCATATCATTATCAAGCTTGATCGCCTGATACAGACGGGGGTCGTTCTGACTTTTATTAATAGCTTGTGCATAAGGCTGCCAGTTGGCGGCGCTTGCGACTCCAGGGGCCCAAAAGGTCAATAACAACAGTAACCCGGAAATTCGGGTAACCTGTTTCAACATTGCCACTCTCCCTCAATCGAGTAAATATGCCCGCGGGCACTAAAAATAAACAGTTCAACAACTGATGGATCTCAACCTGCTGTTTTCTGCTATCAGGACTGTTCAGACCCCGCAGACGCAGGATAGTTGTCAAAAAAATCGAACCGGGATGAGCAGTCAGGAGCTCCGTCACATTTTGTTCCCGAACCGGACGTTTCCTCCAGGGGAAAATCACCCTGTTAAACCACTCTAAGCTGTTAGCCCGTCATTGCAAGCGGCTTGAGGGTATTTTCCCGACTTATTCTGAACCCGTTCTGCTGCCATTTAGCCATCCTATTTGCAGATCAGACGCTGCAAAATTGCCTGATATTTTGCAGGTGACCGGATAACAATATTGACCCGCTGGCATGATTGCCCGAAAGAAATCCCCGACAGTTGATATTCCCAGCCTTTCATGACAGTTTCGTGGCTCTGCCCGGTTGCCGCATAAGCTTCCAGCTGCGAATGAGCCTCTGACCACGCCTGTTGCACCTGCCACTGACGCATAAAACCATAGGTCAGTGACTGGTAATAATTTAGCAGCCCTAAAACAGACACCGACAGCAACAGTGCGGCTATCAATGCTTCCGGCAAGCTAAAACCCTGCTGTGAGATATCTTCTTTTCCGGATGCATTAACCATTACAAATCAGCTCATTAGTTTCAGGGCAGAAATCCAGCCAGCCTTGTTTCAGAGGGATAAAAACCAGAGTGCCGTCAGCCTTGTTTTTTCCACTGGCTTGCTGAAATTGCATGACAGGCTCACCGCCTTCGGCCATTTGCCCTTCCCCGCGCAGCAGAAATAGATCCGGGCGCAGTGACGGGCGCACACAGACCCGGCCTTTTCCTGAAATCAGCAAACCTGCGGCCACATCCTGGCATTGCCAGTCTGAACCGGTAGAAGCCTTCCAGGTTTGCTGAACTCCCCAGGCCAGCACCGTTGAAGCATTTTCCCAGGCAATAACGAACCGGTGCTGGCTGGAAGTCAGCGCCAGGCCAGCCGAAAGTTGCTGCTGTAATGAGTTAAGGGCAATAAGCCCCAGCCCCATCATCACCATAACGCTCAATATAAGGGCGCTGCCGCGCTGGCGTTCCGCACCGGTAAAATTCACAACAGTCTTCACAAGTTATGCCCCGCAACCAGCGCGCCGACCTGCTGATGGATAAAAGGATTTCGCCTCCACCGGGCCTCAAGTTGTAAAGTAAACAAATGGCCGCCAGAACTACTGGTTTGTTCTGTGATGTTAAACCTTGTCACGCTGACTTCGGCAGGATCGAGTAATTTTTCCCAGCCGGAACCGCTGCAACCGGAGGCTCCGCGCTGGATTTCAATGCCTCCTTGACGCAGGCGATAGCCAAAATATTCAGATTCAGCGGTGCCGGGGTTTTCCCATTTTCCGTTGCGGTTCAGGTCGTAAATGGCAATGACGCAGGAGCCCGCCGCTTCTCCGTCAGCATTGCCGATAATGACGGGCTTTCCTTCACAAATGCCATTACAAAAACCAGCTCGTCGGAGATCTTTCTCCATCGTAAATGCCGTCTGACGCAGAAGCTGATCCAGCTGATAATGTCGGCCAAGGCTCTGGCTTCTCTGGCGCATCATCGGGTAAATTTGCGCGGCACTGAGCATCAGCATGCTTCCCAATCCCATCGCCATCATCACTTCCGGCAGCGTGAACCCGAAGTTATTGCGCGGGATTACTGGCATGACGCTATCCCAAGTAACGGCTGATTCTCACTGCATATCCGCAATCTTCCCCGAGCAGAAAGGACAATCCGCAGGCTGCCTGCCGCATTTTTCAGTGTGAGATGTCCCGGCATGGCCGAATTTCGCAATCCGTAAAAACCGGTCGCGTTGTCAGAAAAATCGAGCAATTCAATTTCAGGATCATCAACCGTAAACACCTTACTACCAGCCGCCTTACAATCCGCCGCGCGCTGCCCGGTTCCCACGCAACCGCCCTTTCCACTCATCACCCACAGTATCGCGGAACGGTTGTAGTTGTTGGCACCGGTCTGAACGCCATAAAGATACAGGCGCAGCCGCTGAGCATGCTGCTCAAGCTTCAGCGCCTGCTGATAACCGCGCCAGCTGTGCATTCCCCACAGCGCGCACATCGCTACGATGACAACCACGACCATCATTTCTATCAGCGACATTCCCTGTTCTCCCGTCCGTTGCGTTGTTTTCATGGGGTCAGGTTAGGCATTTAAATTTTATCCGCTACAGGCAAAACGCATTTTCCCAGCACGCCTCGGGAACAATATGTGCAATAAAGGGCACGCAGCAAAATCGTTGTGCGATGCCTCGCAGGGATGAAATGAAATTAGAAGTCACAACAAAAATTGTCAGGAAAAGGTGTAAAACGTACGGCAGCAGGGAGAAAGGTGTTAACGGAAATGGCCGCCTGACCAGAGTGGCAGGCGGCAAACAGCGAAGGATCAGACAGCGACGGGCGCTTTGATTGCCGGGTGCGGATCGTACCCTTCAATCTCGAAATCTTCGAAGTTGTAATCAAACAGGGAGGCTGGTTTGCGCTTGATAATCAGTTTAGGCAACGCGCGTGGCTCACGGCTCAGTTGCAAATGCGTCTGTTCCATGTGGTTGCTGTAAAGGTGAGTATCGCCACCGGTCCAGACAAAATCGCCCACCGCGAGGTCGCATTGTTGCGCCATCATGTGGACCAGCAATGCATAGCTGGCGATATTGAACGGCAGGCCGAGGAAGATATCGCATGAGCGCTGATACAACTGACAGGACAATTTTCCGTCCGCCACATAGAACTGGAAGAAGGCGTGGCACGGTGCCAGCGTCATCTGATCCAGCTCACCCACGTTCCAGGCCGAAACAATGATACGGCGGGAATTAGGATTCTGTTTCAGTTGCTTAATCACATTGGACAACTGGTCAATTTGCGTGCCATCAGCCGCACCCCATGCACGCCACTGTTTGCCGTACACTGGGCCGAGGTCGCCGTTTTCATCTGCCCACTCGTCCCAGATGCTGACGTTGTTTTCACGCAGATAGGCGATATTGGTTTCGCCTTTCAGGAACCACAGAAGTTCATGAATGATGGAGCGCAGATGGCATTTTTTCGTGGTGACCAGCGGAAAGCCTTCCTGCAAATTGAAACGCATCTGATGACCAAAAATCGACAACGTGCCAGTACCGGTACGGTCGGCTTTAGGGGTGCCCTCATCGAGCACTTTCTGCATTAAATCCAGATACTGTTTCATGTTACCTCACGACAATTGTTTCTGCGGACGGCGATATGCCCAGACCATCATAATCAGGCCAATGACCACCATCGGGATGGACAGAACCTGCCCCATACTGATGATCCCATCGAACAGGCCCAGTTGCGCATCCGGCTGGCGGAAATGTTCGACGATGATGCGGAATAAGCCGTAGCCAATCAGGAATAAGCCTGATACCGCACCCATCGGGCGTGATTTGCGAATAAAGACGTTCAGAATGATGAACAATACGATGCCTTCCAGCAGCAGTTCATACAGCTGCGAAGGATGGCGCGGCAGTACACCGTACTGGTTCAGCAGCGGCTGCCATTTCGGGTCAGCGGCGGCAATCGCGATATCTTCCTGACGTGAGCCGGGGAACAACATCGCCCAAGGCACATCGGTGGTCACACGACCCCAAAGCTCGCCGTTAATGAAGTTGCCGAGACGTCCTGCACCCAGGCCAAACGGGATCAGCGGAGCAATGAAATCGGAAACCTGGAAGAAATTACGCTTGGTACGGCGTGCGAAAATCAGCATCACGACGATCACACCAATCAGGCCGCCGTGGAAGGACATACCGCCGTCCCACACTTTGAAGAGATAAAGAGGATTATCGAGGAACAGTGGCAGGTTATAGAAGAAGACATAACCGATACGGCCACCGAGGAAGACACCGAGGAAACCGGCATAGAGTAAATTCTCTACTTCTTCTTTTTTCCAGCCGCTGCCTGGCTTGTTGGCACGGCGTACAGCCAGCCACATTGCGAAGACAAAACCGACCAGATACATCAGTCCGTACCAGTGAAGAGATACCGGCCCGATGGAGAAAATCACCGGGTCAAACTGGGGAAACGCCAGATAGCTGTTGCTCATCTATCACCACAAATTGTTTATCATTATCGCCCGGTTAAGGGCCAGCAGGGAGCGAATAGTAGCATAGCCGGGAGGTTTTCCGGGGCTAAGCCGCTGGAAAAGTTCTGTAAAAAATCATCTCATCGTTCGCCGGAATGCGGCCACAGCAGAAGTCACGCGGTACCGCGTACCGCGAAGGGTGTTTATTTGCCGCCGCGGATCAGGCCGCCCAGCCCGCGTCGCTCCATAAATGCTGCCGTCATATGGCGGACATCCGTGGTGAAATGCGCCTGTAAAACGCGGCTGGCCAGCTCTTCGGCATCGTGTAATTCAATACGGCGGAGCAGATATTTTATACGCGCCACGCTGCGGCCGTTCATGCTGAGATTGCGGAACCCCATGCCGGTCAGCAACAGCGCGCCCATCGGGTCACCGGCCATTTCACCGCACAAACTGACATCCAGCCCGGCGGCTTCTGCGCTGGTGACAATCTGCTTAAGCACACGCAACATCGCCGGATGCAGGCTATCGTAAAGCCCGGCGACGCGGGTATTGTTACGATCGACGGCCAGCAGATATTGCGTTAAATCGTTGGTGCCCACGGAGATAAACTCCACTCTTCCGGCCAGAGCCGGGAGCATGAAGATCATCGAAGGCACTTCAATCATGACACCCAGACGCGTCGGCGGCAGCTCATAACCCAACTGTTCTTCCACTTCACGTCCGGCACGATCAATCAGGCGTCGCGCTTCATCAATCTCTTCGAGGCTGGTGACCATCGGCAGTAAAATGCCAAGATTGCCGGTCGCCGCGTTGGCGCGCAGCATGGCGCGAACCTGAATCAGGAAAATCTCGGGCTGATCGAGCGTGATACGAATTCCACGCCAGCCCAGACACGGGTTTTCTTCGCTGATCGGCATATACGGCAGCTGTTTGTCAGAGCCGATATCCAGCGTGCGCAGCGTCACCGACTTTTGCGGGAATAATTGCAGCATGCCCTGATACTGCGCGACCTGTTCTTCTTCCGAAGGGAAGCCGCTTTGCAGCATGAACGGAATTTCCGTGCGGTATAACCCGACACCGTCGACGCGGCTGCCAAACAACTTTTCGTGGTCAGCGCTAAGCCCGGCGTTGAGCATAACCTGTACCCGCTCGCCGCTCTTCAGCGCAGCCGGTTGCTCAACATCATCTTCGGCTTTCTGGCTCAGCTCCATTTCTTCGCTGATGAGACGTTTGTATTCCGTCACCAGAACGGCTTCCGGGTCAATCAGCAATTCGCCACGGTAACCATCAACAATCAGCTGACGCTGGCTCAGCAGCGCGGGCTGAATATCCGCGCCCATAATGGTCGGGACGCCCATCGCACGGACTAAAATTGCGGCATGGGAATTCGCTGCACCGTCGCGGACGACGACGCCCGCCAGCCGGTCTTGCGGAACTTCCGCCAGCAATGTCGCGGTCAGTTCATCAGCGACCAGAATGAAACGTTCCGGCCACTGAGTATTGCCCTGGATGGTATCGTCGAGATGAAACACCAGCCGCTGGCCGAGTGCGCGTAAATCGCTGCCGCGCTCACGCAGATAGGTATCCTGGAGGCTGGCAAACTGAGCCGCAAATTCTTCAACAACCTTTTTGACCGCCCATTCCGCCACTGCGCCCTGATCAATCTGCGCAAAAAGCTCGCGCTTGAGGCGCGCATCATTGAGTAAATGGGAATAGAGGTCGAAAATCGCCGCGCTTTCTTTCTGCGCGCTGGCCGTGAAGCGTTTACTGAAACGGCGAAATTCTGCACCGGCATCTTCCAGTGCGCGGGTCAGCCGCTCGCGTTCACGAACGGTGTCCAGCGTGGACGCCATGTAGACATGCTCAAGCGAAGGTTGCGAGCTGTCCTGCCAGCCGATCCCAATCGCCACACCGGGCGATGCGGCCAGTGCCCGCACGCGGGTCTGACGGAAACGTCCGTAAAGCACATTAAGCTGTGCCTGGGAAAGGATTGCCGCCAGCTGCGTTGCCAGCGTGACCATAAAGGACTCTTCACTTTCATCAAACTGGCGATGCTCGCGCTGCTGAATAACCAGCACGCCCAGCAGCTGACGACGGTGAATGATCGGCACGCCTAAGAAGGATCGGAAAAGATCTTCTTTGACGGCAGGGATATATTTGAAACTCGGGTGGCTCTGCGCGTCGGCAAGGTTGATGGGTTCAGCCAGACGCCCGACCAGACCCACGATGCCCTGATCAAACGCCAGGGTAATAGTGCGCCCGCGAGGCTTTTTCAAACCTCGCGTCGCCATCAGATAGTAACAACGGCGGTCATTGTCAGCGAGATAGACGGAACACACTTCAGTGTCCATCGCCAGGCAGGTTTCGTTGACCAGTACGTCCAGCGCATCATTCAGGCTGGACGCCATTGCTACCTTTTCAACAATTTCTCGCAAACGCGTGAGCATTTCTTCGTGACTTAGCCTCTTTTACGACGATAAGCGGGTGATGTCTTTGGAAGAGAGACTTCCTGCATCGGCATGATGGTGGTGGAAAACTCCTTCATTACACGACGGTAGACATCACGTTTGAATGACACGACCTGACGAACCGGATACCAGAAACTCACCCAACGCCAGCCATCAAATTCAGGCGTGCTGCTGCGCTGCATATTGATATCCGCATCGTTGCACATCAGTTGCAGCAAGAACCATTTTTGCTTTTGGCCGATACAAACCGGCTTTGTGTCCCAACGCACCAAACGTTTTGGCAATTTATAACGTAACCAGTTACGGGTCGAAGCCAGAATACGTACATCTTTACGGCCAAGCCCCACTTCCTCAAACAGCTCGCGGTACATGGCCTGCTCAGCGGTTTCACCGGGGTTTATACCCCCCTGTGGAAACTGCCAGGAGTGCTGACCGTATCGTCTGGCCCATAACACCTGACCCTGCTTGTCACAGATTACGATACCAACATTCGGGCGGTAGCCATCATCATCGATCACCGGACTACCTCAATAGCTTAAAATCATAGATGTTCTGATTGTTTCATACTACCAACAGGCGGTAAACCACTGGTTAACGCCGATCGGCATGAATAAAAATGGGATAACTCACAGTTATAACCAAAGTTATAAACAGATTTGGGAAAACATCCGAGATTTTATTCACTTTTTCTGTGGATAGATATGTGAAGAACTTAAGAGTAAGCGGGGTAAAACTCTCCTGAACTTATTTGCCCGCGAAAAATGAAACCCCATAAAACACTTACAAAACATGGTATTGATAACCAATAAACACGTTATCCCACGTTCAAAAATGAGAACCAAATCACATTGGAAAGTGTTCTGGCGAAAGATCGACCAATGACGTTTTTATCCACAGCGATCGACTAAAAGTTGACGTTACCTGAGCAATAATTGGATGAAACCCCATACGTCAAGCCTGTAAATCGAACCAGTGATCGGATAAACCTGAGGTTATCCAAGAAATCTGTGGATAACTAGGTGGAAGATCCTGTTTATTGTCGCCTTCAACAGGTGATCAACCTAATCTTTAGCCTGCAAAATCCGCCGGAATGCGGAAAAAAAACTAAGATAAATCATGCTATTATTCCGCCGCCGCGCAGGTATAACTTTTTATTCACCGTGCGGGATGAAAGCAGTACGAAATTTAATCTATTGAAGAGCATTGTTTTTTATGTCGATTCCTTTACCTGCAACACAACCGCCCCGTGACGAAAACGCACTGCTGCAACGCGCGCAATCTCTTGCGGGTCATACATTAGGCGAACTGGCCACACGCGCAGGTTTGCCAATCCCGGCGAATCTTAAACGTGAAAAAGGCTGGGTCGGCATGTTGCTGGAAGTGTATCTCGGTGCCATCGCGGGCAGTAAACCCGAGCAGGATTTTGCCGACATTGGCATTGAGCTGAAAACGATCCCGGTCGATTCCAGGGGGAAACCGCTGGAAACCACTTTCGTGTGCGTCGCCCCGTTAACCGGAAACAGCGGCGTGACGTGGGAAAGCAGTCATGTGCGGCACAAACTGGCCCGTGTGCTGTGGATCCCTGTAGAAGGCGAACGTCAGATCCCGCTGGCAGAACGGCATATAGGTGCGCCTTTGCTGTGGCAACCGTCGCAAGAAGAAGATGAGCAGTTGCGTCAGGACTGGGAAGAGCTGATGGATTTAATCGTGCTCGGTAAAGTCGAAAGCATAACGGCCCGTCACGGAGAATATCTGCAACTGCGCCCGAAAGCCGCGAACAGCAAGGCGCTGACAGAAGCTATCGGCGAGTTCGGACAGCCGATCCTGACACTTCCCCGCGGCTTTTATCTTAAGAAGCGTTTCACCGGCGCGCTGCTGTCCCGCCACTTTCTGCTTTGAATACCGAAATTTATAAAATTTCACACACCTTTTCTGCCACGTTGGATTCCTTTTGCTACGCTAGACTGTAGATCATTTCCCATAACGAAAAATCTTCGACGTAACCAAAGGAATAACAACGATGATGATGAAGAAAACTTTGATGCTGACCGGTGCTGCACTTCTGGTTTTTAGCCTCTCAGGCTGCGCCAGCGACTACGTGATTTCCACCAAAGACGGCAATATGATCCTGACCGACGGCAAACCCGAGCTGGATAAATCCACCGGTCTGCTCAGCTACACCGATGAACAGGGCAATAAGCGTCAGATCAACAACGATAACGTCAGCCAGGTCATGAAACGCTAAATACCGCGCCCCACTCCATCCTGCCTGATGCAATAACGCGGGTAGCCATACGTGCCACCCGCGTTATTGCAGGATAGTTGCCCCCTTCCCCCTTGTTCCTGCCTTGTATATAGTCAGTAAAGGCGCTTTTTCGTTAGGCTGACATTCTCAGATAGAAAGGAAGACCGGCAATGCAATATCACCGTATACCCCACAGTTCTTTAGAAGTGAGCTTACTGGGACTTGGCACCATGACTTTTGGTGAACAGAACAGCGAAGCCGACGCCCATCAGCAACTGGATTACGCCGTTGCGGCGGGCATAAACCTGATTGATACCGCAGAAATGTATCCCGTTCCGCCGCGTCCTGAAACGCAGGGCCTGACGGAAAGCTATATTGGCAGCTGGCTGAAAGCCCGCGGCAACCGCGAGAAGATCATTCTGGCGAGTAAAGTCGCCGGTCCTTCGCGCGGTAACGACAATTCCATCCGTCCGGGCCAGATGCTGGATCGCAAAAATATCCGCGCGGCGCTGGATGCCAGCCTGAAACGTCTGAATACGGATTATCTGGACTTATATCAGCTGCACTGGCCGCAGCGTCAGACCAATTTCTTTGGCAAACTGAGCTATCAGTACACTGAAGAACAGTCTCCGGTGACTTTACTGGAAACGCTTGAAGCTCTGAATGAACAGGTGCGCGCCGGTAAAATCCGCTACATCGGTGTTTCTAACGAAACGCCGTGGGGCGTGATGCGTTATCTGCAACTTGCCGAAAAGCATGACCTGCCGCGTATCGTTTCGATTCAAAACCCGTACAGCCTGCTGAACCGCAGCTTTGAAATCGGTTTGTCAGAAATCAGCCAGCACGAAGGGGTGGAATTGCTCGCCTATTCCAGCCTGGCGTTCGGTACGCTGAGCGGCAAATACCTGAACGGTGCGAAACCGGCCGGTGCGCGTAACACGCTGTTCAGCCGCTTCACGCGTTACTCTTCACCGCAGGCAGAAGCGGCGATTGCCGAATATGTCGCGCTGGCGAAAAAACACAATCTGGATCCTTCGCAGATGGCTCTGGCCTTTGTGCGCCAGCAACCGTTTGTCGCCAGCACGCTGCTGGGCGCGACCACGCTGGAACAACTGAAGATCAACATCGACAGTCAGGACCTGACGCTTGATGGCGAAATTCTGGTTGAGCTGGAAGAAATCCACAAACGCTTCACCATTCCGGCGCCGTAACAAACGCCATATCACAGCCATTAAAAAAGGGCGCTCAGCGCCCTTTTGTTTTTGCGAAATCGTTATAAAAACAACATCACGCCAGACGACGTTTCTGCATATTCTTCCAGATCCACAGCCCGGTAATCGCCAGCGCAAACACCACGCCGAAGCCGATACCAATCGCCACGACCGGCGCACCCGCCATCACCACCAGCGAATACAAGCCAAGCATCAGCAACATCGCCGTGTTCTCACCGAGGTTTTGCACTGCAATTGCATTACCGGCGCCGACGGAAATTTTACCGCGATGCTGTAACAGCGCGTTCAGCGGAACCACGAAGAAACCGCCGAGGATCCCGACAACCACCAGCACAATATACGAACTTAGCATGCTGGTTTGCAGGGCGAATACGACGACCGCAATCCCGATCGCGACACCCGCAGGAAGACAGCGTTTCACTGTTTCCAGGCGTATGAGTTTCGCAGCCGCACCGGCACCAAACACAATACCGATGGCGACCATCGCATTCAGAAGCGTCGGCGTTTTGTTATCGGTAATGCCGAGCGCCACCGGCACCCACAGCACCAGCAGGAAACGCAGCGTCACACCCGCGCCCCAGAAGAGGCTGGTACCGACCAGCGAAAAGCGGGTTTCGCCGTCCTGCCACAAGGTTTTGCAGGCGAAGAAAAACGTCCGCGTCATTTTGGCCGGATTCCACGACTGCCCCGGACGCGCCGGTGTCAGCTTGGGAATAAACCAGTTCGCCGCGACCGCCGCGCCATAAGCCAGCACGCAGATACCGAGCGCAGCCAGAATGCTCCAGTCAGCCAGCGCGCCACCGGCCACCGATCCGAGAAGGATCGCCGCAATGGTCGAGGCTTCCATCATGCCGTTGGCTTTCACCAGCTGCTCGCCGCTGGCGATTTCACCCAAGATGCCGTATTTGGCCGGTGAATACGCCGCCGCCCCAATCCCCACCAGCGTATAGCCGAGGAACGGGTTCAGTCCGGCGCAAATCACCGCCGCCCCGCCGAGTTTGAGCAGGTTGGCAACCATCATTACGCGGCCTTTCGAGAAGCTGTCCGCGAACTGCCCGACAAACGGCGCGAGAATAATGTACGTCGCCACAAACGCCATCTGTAAAACCGGCTGGCTCCAGTCGGGATACAGCTGTTGTTTGATCAGCGCCAGCGCGGCAAACAACAGCGCGTTATCGCCAAACGCAGACAGAAACTGCGCGACGATCACCGCCGTCATGCTTTTCGACATCAGCGGCGCTGCCGCCATAGAAGGTTGGCTCATGCCTCACTCTCCGAGTTTTCTGCCATCTGGCGCAGGGTGACAAAATCAGGTTTACCGCTGCCCAGCAACGGCAAGGCTTTAACCACGCGAATATCGCGCGGCACTGCGAGTTCCGGCAGCCCCAATTCGCGGGCGGCTTTACTCAGGGCATCACGGCGTAATTCCGGGTCGGTGGTAAACAGCACCAATGCTTCGCCTTTGCTGCTGTCGCTGCGTGACGTCGCTGCATGTTGTTTATCCGGTGAAGCTTTGATGGCAAGTTGCTCGACGCTTTCCAGCGACACCATTTCACCGGCCAGCTTGGCAAAACGCTTCACGCGGCCACGAATGGCGCAGAAACCTTTGTCATCCAGCGTGACGATATCCCCCGTGTCATACCAGCCAGCCTGCATTTCGCCGTCGGCGTTTTCGGCCTGTGGCGCTTCCAGTACGCCCGGATTTTCAACCCGCAGATAGCCTTTCATGATGTTCGGGCCACGCAGTTGCAGGCGTCCGCCTTCTTCAATACCCGGCACTTTAATCAGACGTGATTCCATTCCCGGCAAAATCTGACCGACGGTATTCACTTTCGCGGCCATCGGCACGTTAATCGCCACCACCGGCGCACATTCGGTCACGCCATAGCCTTCGAGAATGCGGATACCGAATTTGTTCTGCCAGATTTCCTTGGTGCTTTCCGCCAGTTTTTCCGCGCCAGCAACGACATAGCGCAAGCGGGCAAAATCATAAGGATGTGCAAATCGGGCATAGTTGCCGAGGAAGGTGGACGTACCGAACAACACGTTGCAGTTCTGATCGTAGACCAGCTCCGGCACAATGCGGTAATGCAGCGGGCTCGGATACAGGAACACGCGCGCGCCAGTCATGATCGGCGTTAACAGACCGACGGTCAGCCCGAACGCATGGAACAGCGGCAGGGAGGACATGAAACGGTCGCGGGGGGTGAAATCCGCCACGGTGCGGATTTGCTCAACGTTCGCCAGCAGGCTCGCATGGGAATGCACCACGCCTTTCGGATTGCCTTCGGAGCCGGAGGTAAACAGCACCAGCGCGGCATCGTCAGGTTGCTGTGGCAACATTGCGCGACGCGGGAAAATCAGGTGGAGCAGGATCCAAAGTTTGTCCTGCAACGAGACGGTATCTTTTAAATCTTCCAGATAAACCCAGTTAGCTTCCGGGACATTCTCCGGCAGATGCGTCAGTTTGCCTTTTTCGAGGAACTGGCGGGACGTAATGATCGTTTTGATTTGCGCCGCTTTCATCGCGCTTTGCAGCCCTTTCGCACCGGCTGTGTAGTTGAGCAGCGCCGGAATACGGTTGCGCATCGACGCGCCAAACAGCGCTGCGGCCATGATCGTGGCATTCGGCAGCAGCATCCCGACGTGTTCCCCTTCGCGGGTGAACCGTTGCAGGATACGGCTGACGCCGAGGGATTTTTTCAGCAGGCCCTGATAAGAATCTTCCTTGAAAGAAACATCGGCGATGCAGGGTTTGCGGCGGCCATAGCGGGTTTGCGCCGACAGAAACGCCTGATACAACGTTTCCGGCTCGCGGGTTTCCATGCGCGCCTGCATCATCACTTTATGCAATTGCTCACCAGCCAGCACGCGGCGGTCGCGGGAACGCGCGGCTTCCGGCATCGGGATCGTCACCGGCGGCAAAACGTTGATTGTCACTTTCGGGAACCAGCGGATTTTGAAACTGCCGAACAGGCGACCAAACGGCGTAAATTCTGCGCCGTCAATGCGGATCGGGATCACGGTGGCCTGTGACTTCGCCGCGACAAAAGCGGCACCGTCATAAATCTTCATTAATGAACCGGTGACCGTAATACGCCCTTCCGGGAAAACCACCACCGGACGCCCTTTTTCCACTTCGCGGATCAGGTGTTTAATCGCCATCGGTTTGGTCGGGTCCAGCGGCATGAAGTCCACGTACGGCTTCAGCCAGCGCATAAACCAGGTATCAGTAATGTTGGAATACACCGCGAACACCGGTTTGACCGGCAGAAAAAGCACCAGCAGCATGCCGTCTATAAAAGAAACATGGTTGGGCGTGAGCAATAAACGCGGGTAATCAAATGAGGATTTCGCCGGCGTGACCGTCACCCGGAACGCTATGCGGAACAGCCACCTGAACGCGGCGAAAAGAAAGTTATACATGTTTGCCATCTCCTTATGTGTCATCCCTGATCTTGAAAGAAAAAGGTTGGGGAAACAGCATACTATAAGCCGTTGTAAAAGACGCCAGTCGGAGAGAGTTTCGGAGGTTGCTTAACGACGTGCAAAATTGAGACAAAAAAAAACCTACGCATCCGCGTAGGTTGGTGCAAATTTAATCGGTATCAACATGCAGAGCACGTTAATGATTCACCAATCAATACCTCTGGGACGTTCAATTTAGCTGGATTGTACGAACCACAGCCAGCAGGCAATCGAAACATAATTCCGCAAAGTGTAACGAGTGGTGAAAATGCCTCCGGTTTTAATCATTTAATGCTGATTGCGTTACTTCGACCAGGCAGCTCATTGCATTTGGCCCCTGCGTCAGACGCGAGGTGCCGATATCCAGCGTCAGCACATTCGGATTTCCCGCCTGCTCGGTTTCCTGCCATTTACCGCCAAAGCCCGGATCAAACCAGGCGCCGGTGGACATCAGCACCACGCCGCGCGTAATGCCGTCATTGAACGAAACCCCGGCCAGACAGCTGCCGCGCGCGTTATGCACTTTCACCCGGTCGCCGTCGTTCAGCTGGCGGCTGGCCGCGTCTTCAGGGTGCATAAACAGCGTTTCTTTCCCGGCCGTTTTGTTCGACTGCGCCAGCGGCGACTGATCGAGCTGGCTATGCAACCGGTCTTTCGGCTGGATGGAAATCAGATGCAGCGGCCACTCTTTGGCCGTTTCTGCGCCCAGCCACTCAACCGGCGGCTGCCATTCCGGATGCGGTGCGAAATCTTCGTAACCGTATCCGGCGATGGTTTCGGAGAACAACTCGATTTTTCCACTGTGCGTGCCCAGCGGATTAGCGCGCGGGCTTTTGCGGAATTCTTCGAAGAAGATGTAATCCTTCTCCGGCGTCGGTAATTCAACAAAACCGCGTTCCCAGAACGTTTCAAAGTCCGGCCATTCAACGCCGGTGCCTTTCTGCGCTTCACCGCACTGACGGTAAATATGGCGCAGCCACTGATCTTCGTTGCGCCCCTGCGTGAACTGTTCGCGGTAACCGAGACGGTCGGCGATATCGGCGAAAATATCAAAATCGTTACGTGCCTGATGCTGTGGCGCGACGGCCTGATGCATCGCCAGCACGAAACGGTCACGCGAAGAACCGCCGATATCATTACGCTCAAGCGAGGTGGTCGCAGGCAGCACGATGTCGGCCATCTGCGCTGCCGGTGTCCAGACGTTATCCTGCACGATCACCGTGTCCGGTTTCTGCCAGCCTTCAACCAGGCGGTTAAGCTGCTGATGGTGATGGAACGGATTGCCGCCGGCCCAGTGAACCAGATGAATATCCGGATAATTCAGCGTCTCGCCCTGGAATTCGTACGGCTGCCCCGGATTGAGCAACATGTCGCTGATGCGCGCAACAGGAATCGACAAACCGGAAGGATTCGGCCCGGCGCTGACGGCAGGGCCCGGCGTGTCAAAACGCGGATTGCCGACGCTGTTCATCGAACCGTGACCAAACGAGAAGCCGCCGCCCGGCAAACCGACCTGCCCGAGCATGGCGGAAATGGCGATCATCATCCAGTACGGCTGTTCGCCGCGATGGGCGCGCTGCACGGAATAAGAACAGGTAATAAAGCTGCGGACGCCGATCAGATCGTCGGCCAGCCGCGCAATACGTTCAGCCGGAATACCGGTAATGTGGCTCGCCCACTCCGGCGTTTTCGCCACGCCGTCAGTATCACCGCGCAGGTACGCCGCGAGCTGCGGATAACCCACGCAGTGGCTGGCCAGAAACGCATCGTCCTGTGCATCCTTGCGCTGGATCTCATACGCGATCGCCATCATCAGCGCTGCGTCAGTGTTCGGGCGGTTCGGGATCCACTCGGCATTCACAAACGCCGGGCAGTCATCGCGCATCGGGCTGATGTTAATCACCCGCGTGCCTTTTTTTGCCAGCTGTTCCAGCGCCGGTTTCAGCGTATGTTCCACCGCGCCGCCGGACGCCACTTGCGCGTTTTTCAGCGCCAGACCGCCGAAGGCAAGCAGGATTTCCGCATGCTCCACCACGCTCGGCCACGACGTGACGCGCCCGGTCAGTGGCGTAAATGTACCAATCACATACGGCAGGAAAAACTGCGCCGAGCCCCAGCTGTAATTGCCCTGCTGATCCACACCGCCGCCGCCGGTGAAATAAAAACGGCGCACCAGCGAACGGGCATGGTGTAAACGCCCCGCAGAAGACCAGCCGTAAGAACCGTTGAAAATCCCGGATGCGCCGTAGCGGTCGCGCACGCGTTTATTCTCTTCAGCGACCAGATCCAGCGCCAGATCCCAGTCCACTTCGACAAAATCTTCACGCCCGCGCAGCGAGCGATCACTGTTTTCGCGTTTTTGCAGCCAGGAACGACGCACCGCCGGTTTGCGGATGCGTTTTTCCGAATACACCAGCGGCGCAATCGAATCGAGTAAAGGCGAAGGGTCAGCATCGGCGGAATAAGGCTCGCAGCGGATCAGGAGGCCATCTTCCACCACGGCGGTATACGCGCCCCAGTGAGACAGTTGCGGGTAACGTTTTATCGACATTTTTCTTTTTCTCAGCGCGGGTGAATAGCATTAAAAATAACATTCGCGCCGTTCTCAGTTCAAAGAACAAATCATCTTAATCAAACCCATTTCGGCCCTTTCAGGCTGTGATTTCCGTTAAAGACGGCATTCTTTTCCCGTTACATGCGTCTTGCATCGAAAAGTTGCGATCGACATCCTTGCAGCCACCGGTCTTTTCCGCAAAACTGGGCAGTGTAAACGATTACCCTCACGGAATAGCGGAAGTGTTATGGCAACGATTAAGGATGTAGCAAAACTGGCAGGCGTATCGGTTGCGACCGTTTCACGCGTGATAAATCATTCTCCGAAAGCCAGTGAAAGCTCGCGGGAAGCCGTTCAGAACGCCATGCAGCATCTGCAATATCATCCGAATGCCAACGCCCGCGCACTGGCGCAACAGGCTACCGAAACCCTGGGCCTGATTGTGGCCGACGTGTCCGATCCTTTTTTTGGCGCGATGGTAAAAGCCGTCGAACAGGTGGCATATGCGACCGGCAATTTTCTGCTGATTGGTAACGGTTATCACAACGTGGAAAAAGAGCGTCAGGCCATCGAACAGCTGATCCGTCACCGCTGTGCGGCGCTGGTGGTCCACGCCAAAATGCTGCCTGAAGATGAACTGACCAGCCTGATGCAGCAAATTCCCGGCATGGTGCTGATCAACCGCACGCTGCCCGGTTTCGAGGAGCGCTGCATTGCGCTTGATGACCGCTACGGTTCATGGCTGGCAACCCGCCATCTGATTCAGGCAGGGCATCAGCGCATCGCCATTTTGTGTTCCAACCACGGCATTTCAGATGCCAGCGACCGTCTTCAGGGCTACATTGACGCGCTGACCGAACACAATATTCCTGTCGATGACAAACTGATTGCCTACGCCGAACCCGATGAAATCGGCGGCGAAAAAGCGATGGCGGACTTACTGGGATTAGGCAAAAGCTTTACCGCCGTGACCTGTTACAACGACCCGATGGCTGCCGGTGCGCTTTCGGTATTAAGCGATAACAGCATTGATGTGCCGGGGGAAATTTCTCTGATCGGGTTTGATGACGTGCTGATTTCGCGGTATCTGCGCCCGCGTCTGACCACGGTGCGTTATCCGGTTGTCGCGATGGCGAATCAGGCTGCGCAGCTGGCGTTAGCGCTGGCAAACGGCCAGCCGCTGCCCGAAACCACTCACATGTTCAGCCCGACGCTGGTGCGCCGTCACTCGGTGAGTTCTCCGGGGAATTAAAGGAATTGCTGGTAAACGCGGACAGGTTTGTCAGGGTAATCCAGCGCATCGCCGATGTATTTCCAGCCAAAACGTTCGTAGTAGCCGGTAAATTCAGCGTAGAGATAGAGCTCGGAAAAGCCGCTGCGGCGGCTGTGCTCCAGCACGAAAGCCTGCAATTCCTGCCCTAACCCGTGCGATCTGTAACCTTCATCAACGTACAGCGCCGCCAGCCAAGGTGTGAGATCCTGACGGCTGATTAAATCGCAGCGCCATAACCCGACGGTTCCCGCCAGCGTATCGCCCTCGAGCGCGATAAAGGTTTGTGGCAAATCCGCACCGCGCAGGCTGCTTTGCACGACGCTTTCAAAAAACGCCCGGCTGTTTTCACTGCCAAACGCTTTCCACAGCCAGTCCGTGACGGTTTCCTGAAATTCCGGGCGTTCGCTGAGATTGATGATCTTCATACTCAGACCAGTTTCCCCTGAAAAATCGGCACAGATTCAAAGAGATAACCGTCGAACTCCGGCGCATCAACATCGGAAAGTTCCATCAGCGTGTTCTTCACATTTTCCATGTGCTGCCACATGGCCTGATACGAACCCATCACGTCGCGGCGGCGCAGTGCGGCCAAAATATTCTGATGATCTGCCAGCCATTTCAGCCGGTAACCGCGCGTGGCGATGTGGCTGTGTAATTGTTTCCAGAGCGGGCTGGAATCGCGATGCATCCAGATATTTTTGACGGAATCGAGCAGCATCTGGTTCTGCGTGGCACCGGCGATCAGCAGGTGAAAAAGGCGGTCGTTATCGCCACTTTCGTCATTGGCAACAATCGCGATTTGTTCCTGCTCCAGCGTGCGGCGCAGGTTTTCGATATCCGCTTTGGTCGCCATTTTGGCGGCAAACGCGGCAATATTACTTTCGAGCAACTGCCGCGCCTGTAAAATTTCAAACGGGCCAATCTGCCCCTGATACATCAGTTCGTCTTCGCCCTCTTCCTGCGAAGGAATGCGGATCACGTAAACGCCGGAGCCCTGGCGGATATCCACCGTGCCTTCGAGTTCCAGCATCAGCAGAGCTTCACGCACGATAGTCCGGCTGACGCCGTAGGTTTCAGCCATATTTCGTTCAGGCGGCAGGCGGGAACCCACAGCGAAATGCCCCTGCTTGATTTGCTCGCGCAGGTCGTGCCCGATTTCCTGATACTGCTTTCTGTCCTGCGAAACCACACCTTTATCCACACATTCACCCTGATGCAAAGACTGACAAATTGGCTCCAAAGACGGAGCCAATGGACCTACGCTGAAGGGTCAGTGTATCAAACTTAATGCCTGATCCAGCACTTTGGCGCCGTTCAGGGTTCCGTATGCCACCATGTCGATCACGGCGATGGGAATGTTGTGTTCATCCGTCAGCTTTTTATTTTCCGCCAGTTTGAACCGCACCTGCGGCCCTAACAGCACAACCTGAATGTCACGTCCGTAGGCCTCAAGTTCGTCGCGCAGATTATTTTCCGGGATGGCGTAAATCTTAAATTCCAGCCCGCGGGCTGCCGCTTCTTTTTCCATTTTGGTGACCACAAGGGAAGTGGACATCCCTGCCGAACAAGCTAAAACGAGTCGTTTCATAATGTTTCCTCGGGTTATTTATCTTCATCGTCCAGTGTTAAAGACAACACACCACTTTCACTCAGCGATTTAAACCAGTGAGATGATTTCTTCTGACGGCGATCACGGTTGTTATCAAGATCAATCTCGATCAGCCCGTAACGGTTTTTAAAAGCATTCATCGGCGAGACGTTATCGGTAAAAGCCCAGAGCATATATCCCTGACAATTTGCACCGTCTTCCCGCGCCTTTAATGTCCAGTAAAGATGTTCGGCAATAAATTCAATACGATAATCGTCCTGAATTTCTCCGCTGCTGGCATCACGGAACTGGCCTTCATTTTCAATGCCCATTCCGTTCTCAGCAATAAACCATGGAATATTTCCGTATTCCGTTTTAATGCGCATTGCAAAGTCATAAACAATTTTCGGGTAAATTTCCCAGCCACGGGATTTATTCATCCTGCGGCCCGGCAGTTCAAAATGTTCGTAGTAAAACGCGGGATGGAATGGCGTCTCTTTATTCCATTCACGGGACGGGGCTTTAACACGGTGCGGGTAATACAGATTAATGCCCACTTCGTCCACCGTGTTATTACGGATAACCGCCAGTTCCTGCTCTGAATAATCAAACTGCACGTGGTGCTTTTGCAGCAAATCGAGCAATTCCTGCGGGTATTCGCCTTTAATCATCGGGTCTAAAAATACGCGGTTATAGAATAAATCGTATAAATGCGCCGCCTTCTGATCGTGCGCCGCCGCTGAACGGGCGTACGTCACTTCCGGGTTTAAAATCACGCCCATCGTGCCGTGCGAACCGTAACCTTTACGGTGAAACAGCTCGACGACTTTGGCGGTTGCCAGCACTTTGTGATGATTCCACTGCATCCATTTACCGGTGTTCTGCTCGAAAGGCCAGCGGATTGCGTCCAGATACACGCGGGTTTGCACCACTACCGGCTCGTTGAAAGTGAACCAGCGGCTGACCTTCCCGGCGAAGCGCTCAAGCACTTTATCCGCGTACAGGACAAAAAGCTCAACGACTTTTTTCGAGCCCCAGCCGTCATATTTTTCAAGCAGATACGCCGGTAATTCGTAGTGTTCGAGGCACAGCATCGGCTCAATGCCGTTACGCTTCATCTCATCCAGAAGATTGCCGATGTACGCCGCATATTCCTCATCAACCGTACCCAGTTCGTAGTCGGTGAAAAAGCGCGACCAGTTAACTGAGGTGCGGTAATGCGTCAGCCCGCTGGCCTTCATCAGCGCCACATCTTCTTTATAACGGTTAATGAAATCAGTGGCTTTCGCCGGGCCGTAGCCGTTGTGCCAGACGTGGCGGTTGTTTTTGTACCAGAGATCCAGATACGAATCCTGCCCGTCCTTTTTGCCACTCCAGCCTTCGGTTTGCCACGCAGAAGCCGCCGCACCGAGAATAAACCCGTCAGGAATGGTGATTGAAACTTTGCTCATAATTTTCCTCGTTGTCCCGGATTCAGGCCGTTGCAGCGCGTTTTTGCTGCTGCGCGATAGCGTCAATCTGCGCCTGTTCTGCACGGCGCGAAGCCACTTTGACGAACGGCAGATAAATCAGCACCGCCACCACGATGCAGCCAATTTGGGTAATCACCGCGCCCATCGAACCGGCGGTAGACAGCCAGGCGTTGATGATGGGCGGCGTGGTCCACGGCACCATGACCACGGCACGTCCGGCAAAACCCAGGCTGGTCGCAAAATACCCGATAGTGCCGGTGATGAGCGGCGTGATGATGAACGGGATCGCCAGAATCGGGTTGAGCATGATCGGCATGCCGAAAATCACCGGTTCATTGATGTTGAAGAAGCCCGGCCCCATGGATAATTTGGCGATTTCGCGCATTTCTTTGCGGCGCGTTCCCAGCATGACCGCCAGCAAAAGCCCGATAGTGCAGCCCGAGCCGCCGATGCTCATGTACACATCCCAGAACGGCATGGTGATGATGTTCGGCACTTCATGTCCCTGCTCGAACGCCGTCATGTTCACCATGATCGCGCCCAGCAGCAGCGGCTCACGGATGGGTTTGATCATCTGATTGCCGTGAATACCAATGACCCAGAACAGTTGCGCGACAAACATCAGCAGCAGAATGCCCGGCAGGCTTTGCATCACCGATTCCAGCGGACGCTGGATCACCTGATACACCGCGTCGTACAAATACATGCCGGTCACGCGATGGAAAACGAAGCCGAATGTGGCGACGATAACCACGGTAATAATCGCGGGGATCAGTGCGGAGAACGACGCGGAAACGTTCGGCGGCACACTTTCCGGCATTTTAATCCGCAGGCCGTTAACCTTTTCCAGGCGGGAATATATTTCCACCGAGAGAATGGCAATAAACATGCCAAGGAACAGGCTTTTGGTGTCGGAGAATTGTTTCGCCAGCACGTCTTTCACTTCCTGCATCTGGCCGTTGACCATCATATCGACGGTCGTCGGCGTGACGGCAATAAAACAAATCACCGCCAGCAGGCCGGGAAATAACGAACGCGAGCCGTTAATTTTGCCCAGTTCAATACCAATTAAAAATACCGCGCCGATGGTCAGGAAACTCAGCGTGGCATAGTTAATACTGCTCATAATCGGTTTGAGCGCCGCCAGCCAGGAGAACATTTCAAAGTGGGCTAATCCGTTTTTCGGATCCATCACCATATTTGAAATTAAAACTGAGAATGCCCCCACGATAATGACCGGCATTAACGTGATAAAAGAAGCCTTAATAGCCATGATGTATCTGAGGCTATTAAAAGTATTCGCGAATCCCCCGAGAGAATCGATAAAACGGTCTTTCAGTGACATGACACCACCTCTTTTAATATTGTGTTTTGCTTTACAGGTGTTTGTTTCGCATTGACCTTTTGACGTATCAGAGGATAAAGGTTGAGTGCGAATATAAAGTCAGATTCCGGTTCTGAGAGAAATTCCGTCCATCTTTTGGGTCATTATTGTCTTAATGTGGCATGCCAAAAAATAGCGGAATACGAATTAATTTCTGTGACAGCGTTCTCACATGTGAATATTGGAATTCCAATATGATGAATTCACCCCTTTCTGGTATACCAATTTTGGAGATGTCGATGGAATTCGATCTGGAACAAACGGTAATGGAGTTATTGATCAACGCCGGGGAAGCGCGTTCTAACGCGATGATGGCGATTCAGCACGCCCGCAAAAAGGAATGGGAGCAGGCGGATGCCATGCTGAAAGCCTCAGACGATGCGGCGCGCGTCGCTCACAAAGTGCAGACGCAGCTGATCGGGCTGGATGAAGGCGTGGGAAAAATACCGGTAAATCTGATTATGGTGCATTCGCAGGATCATCTGATGACCGCCATGCTGTGCCGCGAACTGGCCGAAGAAATCGTGTTACTGAGGAAAGAGATGTTTGAAAAACAGTAAATTCAACACGAAACTCCCCTGCGAAAAAGTACAGAGAACTCGTTCAGCTCCTCCCCCTTTCGCAGGGGGAGGAGCTGAGCTTACAGCTCTAAAGCGATTAACTCTTCCACCGTCTGCCTGCGACGAATCAGCCGCGGGACGCCATTTTCGAACAGTACTTCCGGCAGCAGCGGACGGGTGTTGTAGTTAGAAGACATCGATGCGCCATAGGCACCGGTATCGTGGAACACCAGATAATCGCCAATCTGCAACGGTGGGAGCGGGAAGGTTTCAACGCCGCCGCCTGCCTGCTGGGTAAAAACGTCACCGGATTCACACAAAGGCCCGGCAATCACGGATTCCGTCAGCGCCTGACCGCTGAGGTCGCGGCCATCTGCCGGTAACAGCGAAATATGGTGATAACTGCCGTACATCGCCGGACGCATCAGGTCGTTAAACCCGGCGTCGCACAACACGAAATGGCGGCTGCCCATGTTTTTCACCGCACGGATTTGCGCCACCAGCACGCCGGATTCCGCCACCAGGAAACGCCCCGGTTCGATTTCCAGTTTCACTTCATGTCCGAGGTGTGCCGCAATCTGCTCACGCGCACGGTTCCACAAACCAAAATAGTGGCCGGTATCGATAGATTCTTCGTCAAAATGATAAGGAATCGACAATCCGCCGCCCGCTGAAATCGCTTCAATATCTTGTCCGGTTTCAATGACCTGGCGAACCATCGCATCACAAACCTGCTCAAGATGGCCGTAATCCACGCCGGAACCAATGTGCATATGAATGCCCACCAGTTTCAGGCCGTAACGGGTAATTTCAGCCAGCGCCTGCGGTAAATCGGCATGCCAGATCCCGTGTTTGCTGTTCTCACCGCCGGTATTGGTTTTCTGGCTGTGACCGTGGCCGAAGCCCGGATTCACGCGCAGCCACACCGGATGCCCGGCTTTGTGCTGACCAATCTGACTGAGCATATCAATGGAACCGGCGTTTACCGGGATATCCAGTGCCGTCACACGTTCCAGCGTCGGCTGATCCAGCACATCGGCGGTAAACACGATTTCACTGTTTTCACGCCCCGGAATAAAACCGGCCACCAGCGCACGTTCTATTTCGCCCAGCGATACCGAATCCACCTTCACGCCCTGCTCGCGCATCAGGCGAAGAATATGAATATTCGAACAGGCTTTTTGCGCAAAGCGGATCACATCAAATTCACGTAACTGTGCAATACGTTGCTTAATGATTTCAGCGTCATACGCCCAGACCGGGCAACCAAATTGTTGCACAAGCGCCAGCAAATTCGCGGCGTTAAGTGCAGTGGACGTATCGTTCAGGGCGCGGGGCATAAGATTTTCCGTCAGATGAAGGCTGTCATATTTCGTTAAGTATGACGGCAGATGAAGCAGCGATAAAATATCTATTTCAGGCCAGTCTATTCATTTATGATATGGATAAATGCCTTGCCGGAATGCGATAAACTCATGCCCGCTCTCTCCTTGCGCCACATCGAAATCTTTCATGCCGTGATGACCACCGGCAACCTGACCGAAGCCGCTGCGCTGCTCAATACTTCACAGCCAACGGTCAGCCGCGAGCTGGCGCGCTGTGAAAAGCTGCTGGATTTGCAGTTGTTCGAACGCCTGCGCGGGCGTTTATACCCGACGGTGCAGGGTTTGCGGCTGTTTGAAGAAGTGCAGAGATCGTATTACGGGCTGGACCGGATTATCAGCGCAGCGGAAGGGATCCGCCAGTTTGAGCAGGCGCAGCTGTCTATTGCCTGTCTGCCGGTTTTCAGCCAGTCGCTGTTACCGGCGGTCTGTAAGCCGTTTCTCGACAAGTATCCTGACGTCAGTTTTAACATCGTGCCACAGGAATCGCCGCTGCTTGAAGAGTGGCTGTCGGCGCAGCGCCATGATCTGGGTCTGACGGAAAATACCCAGACGCCCGCCGGTACTGAACGCCAGACGCTGATGACGCTCAACGAAGTTTGCGTCCTGCCCGCAGGTCATCCGCTGGCGGCGAAAAAGCGCCTGACACCGCAGGATTTCAGCGGCCTGAACTTTATCAGTTTGTCGGCCACCGACAGCTACCGGCAGTTACTGGATACGCTGTTCGCCGAGCAGCAGGTCACCCGGCGGCTGGTGATGGAAACACACAGTGCCGCGTCGGTATGCAGCATGGTGCGCGAAGGCGCGGGCGTGTCAGTGGTCAATCCGCTGACGGCGCTGGATTATGCCGAACGCGACCACGGCGTGGTGATCCGCGAATTCAGCGTCGCCGTGCCGTTTACGGTCAGCCTGATCAAACCGCTGCACCGGCCTGCTTCCGCGCTGGTCACGACGTTTACCGAACATTGTCATCAGCAGGCACAACGGTTCGCAGAACACCTGGAGGTGGTCGTCGGCGGCTGATCTTGTAAATGATAATCATTATCCATAACATGCGGGCACTGTCCCGCTATGGAAAATGAGGATCCCAATGAAAAAGCTGTTACTTCTGGCCACGCTTGCACTGACCGCCTGCTCGACCGCACCGCACAATACCGCCGTTCCCGCCACCGCGCCTTCAGGCCAGATTCAGGATTTACGCACCGGAAAAACGCTGACGCCGGATCAGCTGCTCCGCCAGCTTGCCGCCGCGCCAGGGGTCATCGTCGGCGAAAAACATGACAACCCCGCGCATCATCAGATTGAAAACTGGCTGGTTCAGAGCCTGCCGGAGATCCGCCCGCAGGGCAGCGTGCTGATGGAAATGCTGACGCCGGATCAGCAGCCGAAAGTCGATCAGGTAAAAGCCTGGCTGCAAACCGGCGCGCAAGCGCGGCCTGCCCGGGTTGCAGAGCTGATTAACTGGCAGAAAAGCTGGGACTGGACGATGTACGGCGATGTGGTGATGACCGCGATAAAAGCGCCGTATCCGCTGCTTTCCGCCAATCTGGATCGCAGTGAAATCATGGCATTTTACGAAAAACCCGTCTTCCCGGCAGGCGTTCACGCGGCGGATCCGCGGGTTCGTGATGCCATCAGCGACACCATCCGCACTTCCCATCAGCAAAATATCGATGCAAAGCAGTTACATGCGATGCTCGCCATTCAGCAACAACGCGATCGCCGCATGGCTGAGCGTCTGCTGGCCGCGCCTGCGCCCGCATTGCTGATTGCCGGGGGCTATCACGCCGGAAAAAGTATCGGCGTGCCGGTGCATATTCAGGATCTGGATCCTCAGGCGTCTGTCACCGTTCTGATACTGGCCGAAAAAGGCATAGTGATTGATAAATCACAGGCCGATTTTGTCTGGACGACGGCAGCCGTGGCGGCGAAATCCGCGCCCTGATAACCCCTGATTTATTGTGACCATTGAAATTAAATTGTGGAGGAATCGAAAGTTTCTTGTTAAGACCCATTACAAATGATTACTATTATCAAATAATATTGAATCTCATTATCATTTTAATGGACTAAATGACTACTTACTCTCCTTCCGGCTCTCCGGCTGCTGCGGCGTTTGTCTTCCGCCCTCAGCGCCGGAGTCTCGGCTTTCTCTTATCAGTGACGCTTCACGTCGCGCTGGCCGCATTTTTCCTGTGGTCCGCGCCCGTACCGCCACCTGTCGAACTGCCGCCTCCCGCCGTCATGCTGACGTTTTCCGCTGATATCGAAAATAACCAACTGACTAAACCGCTGCCGGTAGGCATTGTGCAGGCGGTGGATTCGGCTGCGTCCAGCCAGCAGGAAGCCGTGCAGCAGCAGCAAAAAAACATCACGCCGCCGGTCAATGAAAGCGCGGAAATCAAACTGGTTCAGCAGCATAAGAAACCGAAAGAACAGCAAAAACGCCCGAAACCGGTACAGAAAACGCAGGAGCGCTCGCAGGATCAAACCCGCGCTTCCGCTGCCAGTGCTGCCGCGCCACCGGCAACCGCAAACCTTTCCGACAAAATCGCCGCACCGATGAACAGCGATTCTACGCAGTCCGCCAGCGCGAAAGTGACATGGGAAACCCGGGTGAAGGTGCAGCTCAATCGCCTGAAAAAATATCCGCAGGATGCGATTGCGCGCCACCGGACGGGTGTCGCACAGGTGGCGTTTGTCGTGGATGCGCGGGGAGAAATTGTCAGCAGCCGCCTGCTGAAATCTTCCGGCACGATGTCGATGGATCGCGAAGCGCTGGCTGTTTTGCAACGCGCCAGCCCGTTGCCGCCACCGCCGGGCGATATGCTGAAGGCCGGACAAGTGCCGGTCAGTATGCCGCTTGAATTCTCACTCAGCGACGGCAGCAGCCGGAAGTCGTAAAACCAAACGGTTAATACCTTTATTCCTGAGTCTTTCAGGGAAGATTTATTTTTTTCAATATCATCGGGCCACTATGACTTTTTCACGTTTTATTACGCTGTTACTGGCGGGGACTCTCTTTTTCTGCGCGACGGCAACTGCTGAATTCCAGCCGCCGGTCGCTGAAATACATCCGCATATTTTGAGCAGTGCAACGGAGCGCCGGACGGACAATTATTACTGGCTGCGCGACGATTCCCGGCAGGTTCCTGAGGTCCTGAATTATCTGCGTGCGGAGAACCAGTACAGCGCGCAGGTCATGTCGCGCTGGTCAGATTTGACCAACACGCTGTATCAGGAAATGCGCCTGCGTCAGGGCGAACACACCGAATCCGTGCCCTACGAATTACGCGGTTATCGCTATCAGCAGCGTTATTTGCCGGGCCAGGATTACGCACAATATCTGCGTCAGCCGGTTGGTGGAAATACCGTCTGGCAGACGCTGGCCGATGCCAGCCAGCGTGCGGCGGGCAAAAAGTTTTATCAGTTTGGCGGGCTGGAAATCAGTCAGGATAATCAGCAGATGGCCATTGCCGAAGATACGCAGGGGCGTCGCCAGTTTGCCGTCAGCCTGCGCAATCTCACCACCGGCCGCTGGCAAAACGACGTACTGCACAATACCTCGGGAAGTATGGCGTGGTCTGCCGACGGAAATTACCTGTTTTACATCCGTAATCACCCGCAAACGCTGATGCCGTATCAGGTTTATCGCCACAAAATCGGCACACCGGTGGCGCAGGACGCGCTGGTTTACGAAGAGAAAGATGGCGGATTTTACCTCGGCCTTTCCCGTTCGGCGTCCGGTGATTTCCTGATTATTCTCAGCAGCGGCAGTACGTCGTCTGAAGTTCATCTGATCCCGGCCGCCAGTCCGCTGGCGGTTCCGCAGCGCTTCGCGCCACGTCGTGCGGGCGTTGAATATTATCTGGATCATTACCGCGGCCAGTTCTTCATCCGCTCCAACCTGCACAGCCCGCATTTCGGTCTGTATCAGACGGCTCGCATCACAGGTCAGTGGCAAACGCTGATCGCGCCAGACGATAACCGTGATCTGGAAAACTTCGCCCTGTTCCGCCGCCATCTGGTATTGCAGATTCGCAGTCAGGGACGTGTGCAGCTCGAACAGATTGGCCGGGAAGACCACAAAACGCGAACCGTGCCGTTCGATGAAGAAAGTTACATGGCGTGGCTGGGTTCCAACCCCAGCCCGGAAACCGACAAGCTGCGTTACGGCTATTCCTCGATGACCACGCCAACCACGATTTATGAATGGGACATGGCGACCGGTACCCGCACGCTGTTGCAGCAAAAGCCGGTCGAAGGCGTTGATCCGGCGAATTACGCCAGTCAGCGGCTGATGATTACCGCACGCGACGGCGTGCAGGTGCCGGTTTCGCTGGTGTACCGCAAATCGCTGTTTGAGAAAGACCGGAATCCGCTGCTGGCGTACGGCTACGGCGCGTACGGCATGAGCATGGATCCGGCGTTCAGCGCCAGCCGCGTCAGCTTGCTGGATCGCGGTTTTGTGTTCGCACTGATCCACGTTCGCGGCGGCGGCGAGCTGGGCCAGCAGTGGTATCAGCAAGGGAAACTTGACAAAAAACCGAATACCTTCAATGACTTTATTGATGCCACGCAGGCGCTGGCGGAGAAAGGTTTCGGCCAGCCGGGGCATTTATATGCTCAGGGCGGCAGCGCGGGCGGTCTGCTGGTGGGTGCCGTCATCAATCAGGCACCGGCGCTGTTTCACGCGGTCGTGGCGCAGGTGCCTTTCGTCGATGTGCTGACCACCATGTCTGACCCTACGTTACCGCTCACCGAAGGCGAGTACGAAGAGTGGGGAAATCCGGCGCAGCCCGCCGCCTATCAGACCATCAAATCCTACAGCCCTTACGACAATGTGCGACCGGTCGCTTATCCGAATCTGTTTGTGACAGCCGGATTGTACGACTCACAAGTGCCCTACTGGGAACCGGCGAAATGGGTCGCCAGATTACGCGCCATGAATCAGGGGAATTCCCTGATCTTACTGTCCACCGAAATGGCCGCCGGGCATGGCGGGAAATCAGGCCGCCTGAACCGCCTGAAAAATACCGCGCAGGAATACAGTTTCATCCTTGAGATGGACAAAAATAATAATAATCGCAGTCTCCGTTTTTAATTTATGGAACGCAATGCAAAGCAATAACGATTAGAAAATATCGCTCCTCGAGGGAATATGAAAAATAAACTTTTCACCGGCATATTGAGTGCCGGTTTAACGCTGGCCGCACCGCTGGCAATTGCTGACACCACTGATTCAGAAAACAATAAAGAAACCGTCGCCTTCAGCCCGCTGAAAGTTTCCGCGGCAAAAATAAACAGTGAACATGAAGCGATGGCAAAGCCCGGCGCGTTCAGCTCGCGCGGCGAAAACACCAACCTGCAATCGACCGATTCCGTGTTGCGCGGCATACCCGGCACCTTCACGCAAATTGACCCGAGCCAGGGCACGGTAGACATCAATATTCGCGGAATGTCCGGCTTTGGCCGCGTCAACACCATGATCGACGGCGTCACCCAAAACTTCTACGGCTCCTCAGTACCGGGCGGGATTTCCCACGGCTCGACGAGCAGCGCGGCGGGCGCACTGATCGACCCGAATTTCCTGGTCGGCATTGATGTCTCGCGCGGCTCCAGCGCCGGTTCAGCCGGGGTTAACGCCCTCGCGGGCAGCGCCAACCTGCGCACTATCGGCGTGGATGACGTGATTTTTTCCGACAATCCGTTCGGGATCCGCACCCGCTTTTCCGCCGGGAATAACGGCATCGGCGAAAGCGGTATGGTGGCGGTGGCGGGCAAAACAGACGCCTTCACCGACACCGGCAGTTTTGGCATTATGACGGCTATCAGCGGCAGTTCTATCGATGCTAATTTCAAAAATGGCGACGGTCAAAACAGCAGCGATTTCGGCTACGAAAAGAGTTACCGCCAGAATCCGAAATCCCAGTTAGTGAAAGTGGATATTAAACCGGATGAATTTAACTCTATTGAATTATCCGGGCGGCATTACGGGAATAAATTTACCCAGCGTGATATCCGCAGCGATGACTTCTATGTGAAATATCATTTCGCGCCCTTTTCTGAGCTGGTGGATTTTAATCTGATGCTCAGCACCAGCCGCGGGAATCAAAAGTATAACGAGGACACGCTTTATACTTTTTATAATACCGATGCCAGCAATCAGTCCGACGCTCTCGATATTAATAATACCTCACGCTTTACGCTTGCTGACGTGGATTTGGCGTGGAGTTATGGCAGCAAGCTGATGCGAAATAAGTACGATAAAAACATCAACAGCAACGCCTGGGATCCGGATAACCCGGATGCGGCAGAACAGTCCATCGAGAACAACACTTTCCAGCCTTCCGGCAAGCAGGATGTTTACAGTCTGTATACCGGACTGGAGCTGAAAAAAGGCATCTGGCAGGCCAACTTTGACCTGAATTACAGCTATTACGATCTCAGCGGATACAAACCGGCGTGCGATCCGCGCGTCGCCTGTTTCCCGCAGGGCGGACAGGATATTCATTTAACTGAAGACGGATTTAACCCGTCGGTCATGTTGTCAGCGGAAGTCCGGCCGTGGTTCCAGCCGTTCGTCAGCTACAGCAAATCCATGCGCGGTCCGAACGTTCAGGAAGTGTTTTTCTCCAACTCCGGCGGCGCCTCCATGAACCCGTTCCTGAAAGGCGAACGGGCTGAAACCTACCAGATTGGTTTCAACTCCACCGCCGGTAACCTGTTGTTTGAAGAGGATGCTTTCCGCCTGAAGGCCCTGTATTACACCAGCAGAATCAAGAATTACATCTACAGCGAATCCTTTATGGTGTGCCGCAATGGCCGCAAATGCAGCATCGGCGAAAATATTCAAAACGACTGGGAAGATGCCAGCGATGAGTATTCCGACAACATGTATATCTACGTGAATTCCCTGTCGCCGGTGCGCACACACGGCGTCGAGATTGAAGCGGAATATGATACCGGACGCGCCTTCGCCAAACTCTCGTTCAGCAAGGAACACACCAATCAGCCGACGTCGATCGCCACCGGTTCCTTTGGCGTCGGCAATATTAACGAGCTGCCGCAACTGTATTTCACGGTGGATACCGGCGTGCGTTTCCTCGATGAATCCCTGACCGTAGGCTCGCTGGTGAAATACACGGGGAAAACCCGCCGCACATCGCCGGAACAGAACTTCAACGAAAAAACCGGCGCGCTGGAAAACGAAGATATGCCGAAGATCCCGACGATTGTCGATCTCTACAGCACCTACGAAATCAACCGTAATGTGATGCTGAAATTCACCGTGCAGAACCTGATGGATAAAGATTATTCAGAAGCCCTGAATAAACTGAATTCTATGTACGGCCAGAATGACCCGGGCACGTCGGTTAACACAGCGCGCGGCCGGACGTATATCGCGGGCGGCGAAATCCGCTTCTGATCGCGTCACCTCAGAAAAAGCAAAAAAAGGCCACGCAGAAATCATTCCGCGTGGCCCTTTCAACACATTTCTTACCGGTTACGCGACGGCTTTCTCAGCCTTTTTCGCCGCACGGCGGAAAGTGATCACGCAAAGCACAAAGCCGGCTGCGCCCAAACCGCCCGCCGCCAGCGGAACAACGCTCAGGCCAAGCCCGCGTTCAATCACCACGCCGCCCACCCAGGCACCCAGCGCATTACCGACGTTGAAGGCTGCAATATTGAGCGTCGACACCAGATTGGGCGCGTGTTTACCGTAGGTCACCACGTTCACCTGCAAGGCCGGTACGGCGGCGAAGTTCACCATCGCCCAGATGAACAGCGTGATTTCCGCGGCCACCAGATGCACGCTGGTGAAGCTGAACAGCACGGAAAACACGGCGATCAGCAGGAAAGTCATGGTCAGGGAAACGCCCAGACGCCAGTCCGCCAGACGCCCGCCAACCACGTTACCGATGGTCAGGCCGAGGCCAATCAGCAGCAGCGTCCAGCTGACGCCGTGCTCAGAAACGCCGGTGATTTCGGTCAGGATTGGCGCGATATAGGTGAAAAGTGCGAACATCGCCGCAGAAAAGAAGATAGTAATCGACAGCGACAGCCACAAACCCAGGCTGCCCAGCGCACGGATTTCTTTACGCAGATCAGTCGGTTCTTCCTCTTTCTTATCCGGCAGCTTTTTATACAGCGCAAACAGCGACGCCACACCGATGACAGAAACGACCCAGAAAGTTGAACGCCAGCCAAAAGCCTGCCCCAGCGCGGTGCCCAGCGGAACACCCAGCACGTTCGCCAGCGTCAGGCCGGTAAACATCAGCGCCACCGCAGAAGCACGGCGGTTCGGTGCCACCAGACTGGCCGCCACGACCGCGCCAATCCCGAAGAATGCGCCGTGGCACAGTGCGGTGATCACACGCGCCAGCATCAGGAAGCCGTAGCTATAGGACAACGCACACATCACGTTGCCGATAATAAAGATGCTCATCAGCAGCAGCAGGGTTTTCTTGCGCGGCAGTTTGGCGGTCAGCACGGCCATAATTGGCGCGCCGATAGCCACGCCCAGCGCATAGTCGCTGATTAACCAGCCTGCGGAAGGAATGCTGACATTCAGATCACCCGCCACATTGGGCAACAGCCCCATGATGACGAATTCGGTGGTACCGATGGCAAATGCGCTTAGCGCCAGTGCCAGGAGTGCGACAGGCATAAAAACTCCGGATATTTTAGTTATGTTTAATGGCTCCGGTATTCCACCGGATTGGCTTAAATACCACGTTGATCACACTTTTGACCAGACGCAGTCTGTGCCCTTACTGCCTGCAAAACGTTCAATATCCGGATTAATCTTTACATAACAATACATTGCATAAAATGCGATAAAAGCGGAAAAGGAACCGATTCCAGTAAGCGCCTTGCGCAGCGGCTCAGCGTTTTTCATCCGTCAGGGACAGCCAGCGCGGATGCCCTTTGAACCATTCCACCAGGAAATCGAGCAAAGCACGCAGCGCCGCAGGCATCTGCCGCCGTGACGCGTAAATCGCGTAAATCCCCATTTCCTGCGGCTGCCAGCCTTCCAGCAGGGAAACCAGCTGCCCGCGGGCAATCAGTGGCGCCGCCGAATAATAAGGCTGCATGACGATCCCCGCGCCTTCCACCGCGCCGGTCAGCAATACCAGCGATTCATTGGCGCTCAGGTTACCGCTCACCGGCACCGTCACTTTTTCGCCCTGATGCTCAAACTGCCACAGGCTTTTGCCAAAATAGGTGTACGTCAGACAGTTGTGGACGCTCAGATCCTGCGGATGCAATGGCGTTCCCTGCGCGGCCAGATAAGCCGGAGATGCGCACACCACCGACGGACACAGTGCCAGCGGACGGGCAATCAGATTCGGATCCAGATCGTTAGTAATGCGCAGCGCCAGATCGATGCGATCTTCCACCAGATTGATTGCCCGGCTTTCCAGTTGCAGATCGATACTCACCTGCGGGTGTCGGCGCAGAAATTCGCTGACCGCAATCACCACCGCGCCCTGCCCGAAAGATTGCGAACAACTCAGGCGCAGCAAACCGCGCAGCGCTTCGTCACCGGTATCCGCCACGCTGGCCATTTCCGCCGCCACCGACAGCATTTTCCGGCACCGCGCCAGCGTGTTTTCGCCCGCATCGGTCAGGCTGAGTTTTCGCGTCGAGCGGTGCAGCAGGCGCGCGCCCGACCACTTTTCCATCTCCGACAGATAACGCGTCACCATCGCCCGTGACATATTCAGCGACTCGGCGGCATTGATCATGCTTCCGCGTTCGACGATGGCAACAAAAACTTGTGCAGCGGTAATTCTGTCCATGATTCGTCCGGTTTATGCAACAAACAGTTGCGCATTATCCGGTTTTTCCCGCGGATTATGCAACGTACAGTAGATGCTTACTGAACGTGATTATTTTTGCTCTCTGAGGAAATGCTATGCGCTTGTGCCTGAAACCCCTGACCCTGATCGTTGCTCTGCTGGGCAGCAGCCTGTCCGCTCATGCCGCCACCGCGCTGAAAATGGACGTTTATAACCCCGGTGAAAAAAGCGTATTTCCAGTGTCTTCTGAAATTATTACCGGCGAAAAAGACGCGGTGCTGATCGACGCACAGTTCCAGCGCAATGACGCGCAGAAGCTGGTGGAGATGATCAAAGCGACCGGCAAAAAGCTGACCACCGTGTACATCAGCCAGTCGGATCCGGATTTTTACTTTGGCCTGGACGTGATCCACGCGGCATTCCCGGAGGCTAAAATTATCGCCACACAGGCAACGGTCGATCAGATCAATGCCACCAAAGACGGCAAAGTCGCTTTCTGGGGCCCCCAACTGAAAGACAACGCGCCGAAATCGGTCGTCGTACCGGCTCCGCTGAAAGGCACATCTTTTGAACTGGAAGGCCACAAGTTTGAAATTCAGGGCGTGGATGCAGAACGTACTTTCGTGTGGATCCCGTCGCTGAAAGCCGTCGTCGGCGGTGTGCTGGTGAATGGCGACAACATGCATGTCTGGACTGCCGATACGCAAACCACGACATCGCGCAAACAGTGGGTCGAAGCGCTGGATGAAATCGCCGGGCTGAAACCGTCCGTTGTGGTGCCGGGGCATTTCCTGCCAGGCGCTTCTCAGACGCTGGAAGCAGTGAAATTCACCCGCAACTATCTGCTGACGCTGGAAAAAGAACGACCAAAAGCGAAAGATTCTGCCACGCTGGTCGCTGCGATGAAAAAACATTATCCGCAGCTGAAAGACGATTCTTCATTACAGCTGAGTGCAAAAGTATTGAAAGGCGAAATGAAGTGGCCGCAGTGAATACACTTTTTTAAATAATGAATAAAAACTGACGGCGATATTATTTATCGCCGTTTTTTATTTTCAGAAAGTATAGAAAATTCTCTTTATTATTAATCATTGTGTTAGCCATTCGCCTTTCCTAAACAGCCGAAAAATCCTTTATTAAACAATAACAACACATTAATCAGCAATTGAAGCCTCACTTTCCCCGTATTAGACTCCGCACGGCATTACACTTCCCCAAAAGGTACAGGGAAAATCCTATTCATTCTGGGATTACCCACCTCAATTTATATAAAGGAATATTATGAATTGGTATATCAAGGCACTTAAGAATTACTCCACATTTTCTGGCCGCGCGCGAAGAAGAGAGTACTGGTGGTTTACCCTTTTTAATGGCCTTATCTCAATGGGCGTAACTTTGATTGCCCTGTTATTTGGCGATGATTGGATTATATCGACGCTTTACTCTTTATTCGCGTTGTTACCGGGTATGGCAGTTATGGTTCGCCGTAATCATGATGCAGGTTACAGCGGCTGGTGGATCCTCTGCCCCGTTTTTAACCTGATCCTGATGTTCTTCAAAAGCGATCCTGAAGATAACCGCTTTGGCCCTTATCCGGCGGAATAAAAGGGTGAAATCGGGTGCCAGATTGGGCACCCGCATTACTGAAAGCAATAATTCAACCTACGGTGTCACTCTGACAAATTGCCCTTCGGCCTGCACGTTGTGTCCGAAGCCGCAGTCACCGGTGGTATGCAGTTTCACGTTCTGCGGATCGAAATTCATGTCCACGCTGCATTCACCGTCACCCGCAGAGGCGTCGTCGGCTTCATGGTAAACCGCGTGATGATCTTTAATGGCCGTCACCACCGAAAATTCGCCGGTATTCGGGCCGTAATACAACGACATTTGCCCCATGTACATGCCGGTGAAATCGATTTTGAACTGCGCTTCTTCCGCTTTGACTTCCACCAGATTCCAGCTGCCGAAACCGGCATATTGCCAGTAAACGCCTGCCGGAGATTCCGGTTGCGGTAAGGCATCCAGTTTTGGCTGAATCTGCCCCAGATTGTACTGCGATTTTTTGTCCGAAGGCGCCAGCATCAGCCAGGCTTTGGCTTTCAGGTAATCTCCCTGCTTTATATAGGTCAGCGCGATGTTGTTGTAAGCCGTCGCAATCTGGTCCTGAGGTTTGTGGCAAAACTCACTCCAGGCCACCTGATTACGGAAAATCTCCCGCGCCTTGGCGAATTCCCCTTGCTGATACGCCACTTTTCCGGCGGCCGCATAGATGCCCGCTTTTACGCAATCATTCGCAATATCCGGTTCATCAATCTGAGCAAACGCCTCAACACTGGCAAAACATCCTGCCACCAGCAGTAAATTCACTGCGACTTTCATCAAACATCCTTCTACTTTTGTGGTCTACAGAGCTTCGTGCTGGAAAAACATCCTTACAAGTGGCTCATTGCTCTATCGCGCTGAGGCACTCATTCTGGGATGATTGGTTTCACAACATATCGATGACTAATGGCAATTATGACTAAAAAACCTGGGAAATCGGCGCAATGGGGCGCCGTCTGGCAGCTAATTAAGCCTTACTGGCGCTCAGAAGAAAAGTGGCGTGCCTGGGGCATGTTAACCACGATTATCATCCTCTCGCTGGCCGGCGTATACCTCAGCGTACAATTTAACGAATGGAACCGCGTTTTTTATGACGCGCTGCAAAACAGAAACTATCCGGTTTTCAAAGCCCAGTTGTTCAAATTTACCTGGCTGGCGCTGCTGTTTATCGTCATTGCGGTGTATCGCGTTTATCTGACGCAGGGCCTGCAAATGAGCTGGCGGCGCTGGATGACCGAAGAGTATATGGAGAAGTGGCTGACCAATCACGCCTATTATTACACGGAGTATCAGCATCAGGTGGATAACCCCGATCAGCGTATTTCCGATGACCTGAATTCCCTGACCAGCGGCACGCTTTCTCTGGTGCTCGGGCTGTTGTCGAGCGTAGTCACGCTGTTCTCCTTCGTGTTTATTTTATGGTCTATCAGCGGGCCGCTGTCTTTTGCGATTGCTTCCCATGAATTCACGATCCCCGGTTATATGGTGTGGTTCGCAATCCTTTACGCTGCCGTCGGTTCTGCCATCATCTGGTCGGTCGGTAAACCGTTAGTTCGTTTAGGTTTTAATCAGGAGTGGTTCGAGGCGAACTTCCGTTTCGGGCTGATCCGTATCCGTGAAAACAGCGATGCGATTGCGTTGTATCACGGCGAGAAAAATGAGCACGACCAGCTGACCGGCAAATTTGATTCCATCAAAACCAACTGGTGGTCAATCATGCGCGTCACCCGTCGCCTGAACATTGCCACCAACTTCTACGCGCAGTTTGCCAATATATTCCCGATTCTGGTGGCGTCACCGCGCTATTTCTCCGGTGCAATCCAGCTGGGCGCGCTGATGCAAATTTCCTCGGCATTTGGTCAGGTTCAGGACGCGTTATCCTGGTTTATCAATGCGTTTGATAATCTGGCAAGCTGGAAAGCCACCGTGAACCGTCTGGCCGGTTTCAATGCCGCCATTGATCAGGTTAACGCTCAACCGCGCGGCATTAAAGTGAGCCAAAACGCAGAACATGCGTTGAAACTTGATAACCTGACGCTGAATCTGCCGGACGGCAGCCCGCTGTTCTGCAACGTTTCTGCGGCCATGAAACCGGGCGAACGCGTGCTGGTTGCGGGGCCTTCTGGTTGTGGTAAATCCACGTTGCTGCGCGCGATTGCCGGTATCTGGCCTTATGGCGCAGGCAATGTTTCGCTGGCCGAAGGTAAGCGCTATCTGTTCCTGCCACAGCGCAGTTATATCCCGATCGGGACGTTGCGCGATGCGCTGAGTTATCCGGACACTGACCGCGAATACACCGACGAGCAGTTGCAGCGCGTGCTGGAACAATGCCGTCTGCCGCATCTGGCGAAAACTGAAGTGCTGGATGACTACGCCAACTGGAGCCAGCGCCTGTCGCCGGGCGAGCAACAGCGTCTGTCGTTCGCGCGCGCCCTGCTGATCAAGCCTGATACGCTGTTCCTTGATGAAGCGACCAGCGCAATGGATGAAGAAACTGAACACCGGGTTTATTCGCTGCTGCTGAGCGAATTGCCGGAAACCTCGGTAATCAGCGTCGCGCACCGCAGCACGGTGGCGAAATATCATCAGCATTGCTGGCAGTTCAAGAATCAGGAAAACGGCCCGTGCGGATTCACCGCTTCGGCGATTTTGGCTGAATAAAATCTGACACCACCGTCCTGTGGTTTCGAAATACAGAAAGGTTGCTGATGTCAGCAACCTTTCTTTTTTGTGTGCTGAAACCCATTTCGCGCAGAAAATCAACAGTCTGCCTGGTTCAAATGTATACCTGACTATACAATTATCCTTAAGTGACTTTCTTTAAATCCGGAGGTTCAGGTCTGATGAAAATAGATAAAAACTCGTTCATACCGCTTTACCTGCAAATCGAGCAGCAACTTACCGAGAAAATCAGCGCGGGCGAAATCAAAGCCGGTGACCCGATCCCGACGGAAGCGGCGCTGTGCGAAATCTACGGCGTATCCCGCATGACCGCACGCAAAGCGGTGGATTATCTGGTGCGTCAGGGTCAGGTCGCCCGTTTTCGCGGGCGCGGCACGTTTGTCGTCGGGCCCGCAAGGCAGGAAAAAATCATTCTGCCGCTCGACCGCCATCTGACCGCCAGCGAAGTCGCGCAGGAAAATAATCAGCGCATCGAAAATCAGGTACTGGAATTTCGCCGGACGCCCGCCAGCGACGAAATCGCCCGCGAGCTGAATATCCCGGCGGGAACGGACGTCTATTTTATGATCCGCCTGCGGTTGCTGGGCGATGAGCCGTTCGTGTATGAACAATGCTGGATGCGCGCCGATAACCTGCCGGATATCAGCCGCGCGGCGATGACATCGTCGAAATACGCCTATCTGCGATCCAAAGGTTTTCAGCCTGCGGGCAGCACAAAACTGATTTCCGCCGAACTACCTTCCAATGAAATCCGCCTGGCACTGAATCTGTCGCGCGACCAGCCGGTGCTGCATTCGCACGCCGTGGTGTCGATTACCGACGGCACGCTGTTTGAAGTTTCCGACGTCTACTACAACCAGAAAAATTACAGCTTCAGCGTCCATGCCAAAGTTAAAAGCTAGCGGCCATCAGGCTATTCCTGACAACTCCGCCTTCACCAGATTCGCCACCTGTTCAACCTGCGGGCCATAAATAACGTGAACATCCGTTTCGGTGATCCGTTTCACACCTGCCGCACCGGTTTTCATTAACGTGCCGTCCTGCACCTGAGCCATATCTTTGACCTTAACCCGTAAACGGGTAAAGCAGCAGTCGACGGCGGTAATATTTCCCTCGCCTCCCAGACCGATAATAATATTTTTGGTTTTCTCGCCGGTTCCCTGCGCCGGTTTTGCACGTTCTTCGGCATCATTTTCATCTTCACGCCCCGGCGTTTTCACCTGCATGCGTAAAATAACCCAGCGGAAACTGAAGTAGTAAACCGGTGCATAGATGATCCCGAGGATCAGCGGATACCACCAGTGCGTTTTGCTGCCGCCCAGTACGCCGAAGATCAGGAAGTCGATCGCCCCGCCCTGCACGTTACCGATCATCACATGCAGCATCTGCATCAGTACGAACGAAAGCCCGGTCAGCACCGCATGCAGGATATACAGCACCGGCGAGACGAAGATAAAGCAGAACTCGAGCGGCTCGGTGATCCCGGTGGTAAATGACGCCAGTCCGCCCGCCAGCATCAGCGCTTTCACACGGCCTTTATGTTCGGGGCGCGCGCAGTGATACATCGCCAGCGCAGCGGCCGGCAGGCCAAACATCATGACCGGAATTTTCCCCTGCGCCAGGAACCGTGTCGCCTGCTGCGTAACGGCGTCCGGGATCATCCCCGGATCGGCCAGTGCGGCATTAAAGATATTCAGCGCACCGACAATGCTCTGATTATCCACCGTCGTTACCCCGCCAATCGGCGTGAAACGCACCGTTTCGTTGATGATGTGATGCAACCCCGTCGGGATCAGCAGACGTTCCGACGTTGCATAAATGAACGTCCCGATTTCTCCCGTGCGGCCAATCAGTTCGCCAACCCACTGAATACCCAGCGCAATCGTCGGCCAGATCAGCGACATAATGACGCCGACAACCGGCAGAACGAGGATGGTAATAATCGGCACGAAACGACGCCCGCCGAAGAAGGCAATCGCCGTCGGCAACACAATCGTATAAAACCGGTTATGCAGCCACATGGTGATGAGCCCGACCAGCACACCGCCCAGCACGCTCATGTTGTAGGTGAAAATCCCCAGCGTGTTGGTGAATTCGGCAGCGTAAATCATCGCGTTACTTTCGGTCATGCCTTTTGCGGTGAGCTTCGCAACGGTAATGGTGTCCGGTGAAATCCCCTGGGCCAGCAAACTGTAATTCACCCCGACGTGCAGCCCGACAAAGCCGATCACTGCGGAAAAGGCCGCCGTGGCCTTTTCTGCATTGGCCAGACCCATCGCGGTAGCAACGGCAAAAAACAGCGGAAGATTGGCGAACAATGCGCCGGAAACCTGACGGATAAACCCGATCACCAGCTGCAAAGTTTTCATCTGGGTAAAGGCTTCGCCGGTCACCGCCGGATTCTGTAACGCGGCCGCCAGCCCTAAGAAGATCCCGGCGGCGGCAATCACCGAGATAGGCGTCATCAGGGCTTTGCCCAGATCGTGAATTTTGCTGCCAAGTTTAATCATCTGAAATCCCTCAATTGGGTGGCTAAAAATAAGCCGTTAATTGAGTTAAGTCACAGAATGTATAGTTGTATAGACATAGAAGTCAGGAGTATGAAAGAGATCACAGTTTTGCGCGGTAAAAGAAGAGTGGGAATGGGATCTTCAGAGGACTTTGAGTGCAGCGGTAAAAGATGCAGATGAACATAGTGGAGGGTATTCAGCCCACAAGCCCCCTTCAGGTTTAAATAGTGGAATAAGTAAAGATCATCATTAACTTTATGACGTAGAAACCTTAAAAATAAATATATCCAACAAATGAAAATCAACGAAGGGATTAAGAGTATTTACTTTCCAATAGTAAATAACTTAAAAACATCATCGATATGAATAATTAAATAATCATCAACAATAAAAAACTTACCGTAACGCGTTAATCGATCGTTAAAATCTATTGGTGTAGAAAATTGTGACAATGATCACGAATCATTATGGTGCAATAGTTATTCTTCTCTCATTGTTAAGAACGAAATAAATACTGATTTAACCAAAACCGAATAATATATTTCCACCACCATCAACTGATATAAAAAGGAGTCATACCTTGCCGTGGAGAGATCCATCCAATAATAACATTGTAAGCTGGCTATACATTTTTATATTCGCTGCCTGGGGTGGCGTCGTCAGATACATTATAGATGTACGTTCTGGGAAAATATGCCGGAGTTTTGTGGCGGTAATCGCACAGGTTATTATATCTGCATTTACAGGCGTCGTTGCCGGACTCCTATCAGAAAGTATGGGATCGGGATTTCATACCACTCTGGCAATATGCGGTATATCTGGTGCTATGGGTGTTGCCGCTTTGGATTATTACTGGAGGAGGTTAACAGAAGGCTAACATGGAACATTTTAAATTCAGTAAGAGCTCAGAAGATAATCTGAAAGGTGTACACCCTGATTTATGCATAATCATGAGAAAAGCCTTAGCATTATCCCCTGTCGATTTTGGAATTTCTGAAGGCCTCAGAAATAAAAAGAGACAACTTGAGCTGGTCGCGAAAGGAAGATCATTGACCAATAACAGTCGGCATATTACGGGTCATGCCGTTGATATCTTTGCTCTGCCAAACAATGCAATATCCTGGGAGTTCAAATATTATCAGGCGATAGCCAACATAGTTTTTGAATTATCAAAAACACTGTCAATTGAAATTGAATGGGGAGGTAAATGGGATGATTTAAACGATGGCACACATTTTGAACTATCAAGAAAAGACTATCCATAATGAAGTGATGTAATCCCTCAAAGAGGAATTGCAACCTAACGTTCGTAATGAGCATTATACGGCGAAAACTTATTAATTCTAAGATATTAAATATCTCATGAACTGATACGCCTTAGTACTGCCTATATTACGGACAATAATAACCAACCATTTTTGAAATGGTTGTCAATATAAAATTAAAGGACTAACTATGAACACCGTAAAAACTGTAACTGCTGATGAATTCCCGCTGAAAGCTGGCGATAACCTGATTATGGTTGTCCCTCATCACGACGATACCATTTTGGGCTGCGGCAACTTTGTTATCGAAGCCCTCGCCCGTGGGGTTTTAACAACCGTAACGCGCGTCTTTGTCTCTTGCAGTCGCACAAACTTCTTTGCAAACTATCAGGAAGGCCTGCTGTCTGAGGAGCAAATTCAACGCGTCACTCAGGCACGCATCGAAGAAGATACGCTGGGCTGTAATGATCTCTTTGGGGGGAGTTATAACTGGCGACAGGGGATCATCGGCGAGTGGGATGCACCAATTCGCGGCTATTCAGGCCCTATGACCGCAGGTGGGGGTTCGTGGGGAGATTTCTCTACATTCCGTCCTGAAGAAATCGACATGTATAATCGTCTGATTACGCAATATATGTGGATGCTTCAGGAGGAAAATACCACCATCCTGTGCTTAATCGCCAATGGAAGCCACGTAGACCATTTCAACGTTCGCGAAGCTATGCTGCATGCGGCATTCCTGGTGGGTGATAATGCCAAAGCTCAAATTGTATTTGTTGAAGATGAACCCTACACTTCAGATAATACTGATCAACGCTTCGTTGAATTCGACAAACTCAATGCCCGTACCGGTAATGGCCTGACGTCTCTGGGCATGCCCTGCCAGCCTGGCCAGTATAAAAATACCCATATGCATGAAATTTTCGATGCCCATTATCGCACTCAGTACACGGATGATTATGAGGCTGACTTGAATAAAAATAATGACTTTATTATTTATACTCTGGATAAGGCAAAGTATAAATCAATAACCAAAGACACCAGTTGCACCGCAGATTATTGCGTATTAGCATAATTTACAATGCTGTCAATAATGAATACCAGCTCACCATGAGCTGGTATTTTTTTGAGATATTCCAGCTTAAGCCGATTCGCGTAAAACCAGCTGACTGGAAATAACAATTCTCTGAAAATCCTGGGCCGGTTCTTTGATTTTTTTAATGATAAGCGATGCCGCTTCGTATCCTGCTTCTTCGCCCGGAGATGAAACATACGTAAGGGAAGGAGAAGTCAGGTTGATATGCATCATATCTTCAAACCCTGCTACCGAAATTTGTTGCGAGAGAAAAATATCTTTCCCGATGGTGCGCCCGATACGATGCGCTCCGTTTATACATCCAATGATTGCAGAAGGTGAATGGCATAAAATCGCAGTAATATTATTGTATTTTTTCAATAAGTCGCCCACGGCTGCGGAGGCGGCAAAAGTACTCTCTTCGCATTCGGGAAGCCAATCTTCGCGAAACGGCAAACCATATTGCGCTAATGAATAGCGATATCCCTGCAATCGATCTTCACGGATCAGGCAGCGTTTATTTCCGCCAAGATAAGCAATACCACGATGACCACGCTCAATAAGATAACGGGTAATATTGATCCCCGCTTCACGATTATTGCATTCGACACTATCCTGAGCACCTTCTACACCTGATTTTGAAACAATCACAACGGGTAAATGACTTTCAATAACCGGATCCGGGATCTTTTTCGACAAATGATCACAAGTGAGATAAATAACGCCGGCAACACCCTGCTGTAGGAAGGATCTCAGGCAGTGGCGTAGCGTTAATTCATCATTTTGTGGCTGACCCAGAAATACCATATACCCCTGAAGCTCAAGATTACGCACAATGCTGGCCATAACCTTCAGAGAAAACGTATCGCTAAAATCATCGATAATCAGACCGATAAGATTAGAAGTATTCGAGCGCAGGTTCGCCGCAGCTACGTTGTGGACATAACCGAGTTCGTCGATAGCCGAACGGATTTTCCCGATAGTCGCTTCAGAGATTTTTCCTTTCTGGCGCAATACCAGAGAAACGGTTGAAACAGAGACGCCCGCCCGTTTCGCGACATCAGTAATGTTTACTTTTTTCATCAGGCCTCTTGCTGCTTTTGTTCTTCTCAATCGATGGCATGCGGCCTCCCTGAGGATCCCGAACGTTATTGTCCAATTGTCTCACAGAATGTCCAGGTATTTCAGGGTTCAGGGGTTGCCGGCATGACGTATCGAAAGGAATAACCGGGCCAGCAGAGGTGGCCCGTCTCATTCTAGGGCTTAAGCGTGATTTCAGACATTGTCTGGGCAATAAATTGCGCCCTTGCACCAAAAATCACCTGTATGCCTTTGTCTCCGACAAAGACTACGCCTCTGGCACCGACCTGATTCAGGCCATCTTTATTGACTAACTCACTCTTTGCTATCTCCAGACGTAAGCGTGTTATGCAGGCACTGATGGACAGAATATTTTCCTGACCGCCCAGTAACGTTATAATTTCATGAGAAATTTCCGTATCTGTTTTGTCATCACAATTCACCATCACCTCTGTACGGCCCGGTGTTTTAATATCAAAACGTCGGATAACAAAACGAAAAGTGAAATAGTAAATGATCGCCATCGGGATCCCCACGAACACGGCGCTGAGGAAGTGGGTCTGGTAGTCATTCAGAGACGGTAAAATGCCAAAAGAAATGTAGTCGATTAAGCCCGCGGAGAAGGATTTAGCAATATGCGCATGCAGCAGATACATGCACATATAAGAGACACCCGCCATCAATGCGTTGAAGACATACAACACAGGCGCAACAAAAATAAAAGTAAATTCAACAGGCTCGGTGATCCCCGTCAGGAAACACGTCAGGGCAGCAGAAAACAGAATACCGAAAGCAATTTTCTTATTTTTTGTATTGGCTTCGTGATACATCGCCAGACAAGCCGCCGGCAATGCAAACAACATCAGCGGAAACTCACCCTGCATAAATTTGCCAGCATTCTGGTAGCTATCGCTGCTAAAAGATTTAACCCCTTCCTCCAGCATTTTGAACCAAATTGTCTGATCACCGTGAATGACCTGCCCCGTTTGTGTGGTGTATTCACCAAATGAATACCAGAAGGAAGGATACCAAATGTGATGCAGGCCCAACGGGATAAGTGCACGTTCGACTGTGCCGAAAATAAAGGTCGATAACACCTGATTATCGCCATTGACCACTACAGAAAGCCCGTCAATCCCTGACTGGATGTATGACCAGACCCAGGGCAGTCCCATCCCCAACAAGAAAGACAGAAATGCCGTCGCGATAGCCACAAAACGTTTTCCGGAGAAAAAACCCAGGAATTCAGGCAATTGCAATGTATTGAATTTGTTGTAACACCATGCCGCAAGAATGCCGGAAATCAGTCCACCGAAGACCCCCATTTGCAGGGTCGGTATCCCAAGCACCATCGCATATTTCCCCCCGGCAGCCGCCATTTCCGGCGTGATATGCAGGAGCGTCCCCATCGTGACGTTGATGGTTAACACAGAGACAGCGGCCGATAAGGCAGCAATACCTGATTCTGCGGCTAATCCGACGGCGGAACCAATCGCAAATAGCAGTGGCAGATTGTCAAAAATGACACCGCCCGCATTCATCATCAGAGGTAAATGAAAGCGGTCACCAAAAGCCAGCAAAAGTCCCGCCGCAGGAAGCAATGAAATGGGCAGCATAAGCGCCCTGCCTATCATGGACAGTTTCGACAACGATTTTACAAAACCTGAAAACATCTTCATTAGTAAATATCCCTATTAATTAGTTCGTTAACTCAAGTATAACGTTCTACTATAACGTTATACTTATCATGTCGAAATGGCAGAAATATTGATACTGTGGCCAGTCATTTGGGAATGGATTTTTTTGATAGTGTGAAGCAGCACAGCGAGAAAGCGGTAAAAGACGAGATATTCAGACAAAAAAAAGCCCACATCGGACTGTGGGCATGGGGGTTGCAACTGGCCGTCGTTCAGTACGGCTGGCAACAAGCAAATGTGAGAACTGCTCGCTCTCGGGTCTTAAGGTAACGGCTGTCGCCCGTAACCTTCAGCCTTTTCTGGTAAGCAGTGGGTTAAAATGTATAAATTTGTTTGATCTGAATCACACTTTCCCAATCACCAACAATTCATTCACTTTCAGAATATTTAACTGCTTATCATTCTTAAGAACTATCAATTAGTTTGCTAAGTAATGATATTCCTGCCCTTTACCACTGCACAAAAAGTTTAAAACCTTATAATTTCAATGGATTATACAGCAACATTTTCTTCATAATTCGAAACATTGACTCATGGGTAATGACAATATCCTTACACAGCGAAATACGGCGCTCTCGTATAGTGGGGGACTTGTTGAGAACGGTTATTCTCAATTCCCCAAAAAGAGTGAATTCTATGCGCCTGAAGTTTCTTTCTGTCAGTACGGTTGTACTGCTTTCCGCATGTGATGGTTCCGCCGGTTCTGCTTCTCCGGCGGCACAAGTGCCTGCGGTCAATGTCGTCACTCTGCACAGCCAGCCCGTCACGTTAACTACCCGTCTGCCCGGCCGCACAACCGCGGTGCGCAGCGCCGAAGTTCGTCCACAGGTCAGCGGCGTAATCCAAAAACGCCTGTTTGTGGAAGGCAGCGAAGTCAAAGCTGGTCAGCAGCTTTATCAGATTGACCCCGCCACTTATCAGGCGGCCTATGACCGCGCGATGGCGACATGGAAAAGCGCCGATGCCACCGCGCGCCGTTACAAACCGCTGGTCGAAGCGCAGGCAGTCAGCCGTCAGCAGTATGACGACGCCGTAGCTGCCGAGCGCGAAGCCGCCGCCGATGTCGAAACCGCCCGCGTCAATCTGCAATACACCAAAGTTTACGCGCCGATTTCAGGCCACATCGGACGCTCGCTGTATACCGAAGGGGCGCTGGTGACCAGTGGCCAGACGGCGTATCTGACCACGATTGACCAGCTGAATCCTATCTACGTGGACGTCAGTGAATCCTCACAGGATTTACTCAAACTGCGTCGCGCGCTGGCTTCCGGCAAATTACAGTCGGCCGGTGAAAACGCCGCACAGGCCACGCTGACGCTGGAAGATGGCAGTAAATATGCGCTGCCGGGCAAGCTGGAATTCTCAGAAGTGACGGTTTCGCAAAGCACCGGTTCCGTGACGCTGCGCGCCTCATTCCCGAATCCGCACGACGAATTACTGCCAGGCATGTTTGTTCACGCCGAGCTGCAACAAGGCATTGATGACAAAGGGATCCTCGTGCCGCAGGAAGCGATCATGCACGACGTGAAAGGCGCGCCGTACGTCTACGTGGTGAAAGCCGATAACACGGTCGAACAGCGTTCCGTCACCACCGGCCAGATGATGAATGGCTACTGGCTGGCAAATCAGGGGCTGAACGACGGCGATAAAGTGATCACCGACGGATTACAAAACGTCAGGCCTGGCGCCAAAGTGAATGCCACCGAGCGCAAAGCCAGCGCCCCTGCCGAACAGGCTAATCTCGCGATGACCGATCCTTCCGCGCAATAGGTGAGCTGAATGTCTACTTTCTTTATTAATCGCCCGATATTCGCCTGGGTGGTCGCCATTGTCATCATGATCGCCGGTGCGCTGTCGATCATGAAACTGCCGATCAACCAGTATCCGAATATCGCGCCTCCGGCGATTTCCGTCAGCGTCACCTATCCGGGTGCTTCGGCGGAAACCGCGCAGAACACCGTCGTTCAGGTTATTGAACAGCAACTTAACGGGCTGGATAACCTGCGTTACATCGAATCGCAAAGTAACAGCGACGGCAGTGCCACGATTATCGCCACCTTCGATCAGGGGACTAACCCGGATATCGCGCAGGTTCAGGTGCAGAACAAAGTGTCTCTGGCCGAATCGCAGTTGCCGACCGAAGTGGTCAATCAGGGGATCCGTATTGCCAAATATCAGGCCAACTTCATGCTGCTGGTCAGCCTGATTTCAACTGATGGCAAAATGAGTAACTCGGATCTGAGTAACCTGCTGGTCACCAAACTTGAAGACCCGATTGTCCGTACCAAAGGCGTCGGCGACTTCCTGGTGCTCGGTTCAGAGTACGCGATGCGTATCTGGTTAGACCCGGCGAAACTCTATAAATATCAGCTGATCCCCAGTGATGTCAGCGCCGCCATCGAAGCGCAAAACGTGCAGGTGTCTTCCGGTTCTCTCGGCGGATTACCGACGGTGAAAGACAGCAAACTCAGCGCCACCATCATCGGTAAAACCCGTTTCGACAGCATTAACCAGTTCAAAAACGTGCTGCTGAAAGTGAACGCTGACGGCTCGCAGGTACGTCTGAGTGATGTCGGGAATGTGGATCTGGGGCCGGAAAGTTACTCCATCTCATCTACCTTTAACGGCAGTCCTTCTACCGCTATCGCCCTGCGTCTGGCGAGCGGCGCGAACGTGCTGGATACCGACAAAGCGGTGAAAGCCACCGTCGCCGGGCTGGAGGATTCCCTGCCCGCGGGCGTTAAAGTCGAGTTCCCGTACCAGACTGCGCCGGTGGTCAGCGCTTCCATTGAAGAAGTGGTGAAAACGCTTATCGAAGCCATCGTGCTGGTGTTCTGCGTCATGCTGTTGTTCCTGCAAAACCTGCGCGCCACGCTGGTCACCACGCTGGTGGTGCCGGTCGTTCTGCTCGGGACGTTCGGGATTCTGGCGGCCGCGGGGTATTCCATTAACACCCTGACCATGTTCGGGATGGTGCTGGCGATAGGCCTGCTGGTGGATGATGCCATCGTGGTGGTGGAAAACGTCGAACGTGTGATGACGGAAGAAAAGTTATCGCCCAAAGAAGCCACCATCAAATCGATGAAACAGATTCAGGGCGCCCTGTTCGGGATCGCACTGGTGCTGTCGGCGGTATTAGTGCCGATGGCGTTCTTCGGCGGCTCGACCGGCATCATCTACCGTCAGTTCTCCATCACTATCGTTTCCGCGATGGCGCTTTCGGTTCTGATGGCACTGATTTTCACCCCGGCGCTGTGTGCCACCATCATCAGACACAACGACGAAGAGAAATCGCAGAAAGGCTTCGCCGGCTGGTTTAACCGTAATTTCGACAAAGGCGCGATGCATTACACCCGCGCCGTCGGTACGGTCATCTCCCGCCGTCGTCTGTTTATGCTGATTTACCTGCTGATTGTGATTGCCACCGGCTTTATGTTTACCCGCGTGCCCACCACTTTCCTGCCGGATGAAGACCAGGGCGTGATGCTGGTTCAGGCCACATTGCCGGCCAACGCCTCATCACAACGTACGCAGGAAGTGCTCGATAACGTCCGTGAATACCTGATGGATAAAGAAGGCGGGATTGTGTCGTCGGTGTTCACCGCCAACGGCTTCAGCTTCGCCGGTCGCGGGCAGAACGTCGGTATCGCCTTTGTGCAACTGAAAACCTGGGCGAAACGTCCGGACGCGGCGCAGAAAGTTCAGGCGCTGGCGGGTCGTGCAATGGCGCATTTCGCCACCATCAAAGACGCCCGCGTGTTTGCTTTCGTTCCTCCTGCGGTCATGGAACTGGGTAACGCCACCGGCTTCGACTTCTTCCTGCAAGACACCAACGGCAAGGGCCACGCCGCGCTGATGGCCGCACGTAACCAGTTTCTGCAACTGGCGTCACAGGACAAACGCCTGACCGCTGTGCGTCCTAACGGCATGGAAGATGAGCCGCAATATCAGCTGGAAATTGACGATGAACGCGCACAGGCGTTGGGTCTGAGCCTCGACGACATCAACAATACGTTGTCGGCGGCCTGGGGTTCGGCGTACGTGAACCAGTTCATGTACAACAACCGCGTGAAGCGCGTTTACATCCAGGGCAAGGCGGCTTCGCGTGTCACGCCGGAAGATTTAAACAACTGGTATTTCCGGAATTCCAGCGGCGATATGGTGCCGTGGAGCGCCTTTGGCAGCGGTAAATGGGTTTACGGTTCACCGCGTTACGAGCGTTTTAACGGTGTGTCCTCCGTCGAACTGATGGGCGCACCGGCACCGGGCTACAGCTCGGGCGACGCCAACGACGCGGTAATGGAAATCGCGGCCAAATTGCCACCGGGTTACAAAGTGGCATGGCACGGCCTGAGCTATGAAGAAAAGCTTTCCGGCTCACAAACTCCGGCACTTTATACCCTGTCGATGATCGTGGTGTTCCTGTGTCTGGCGGCACTTTACGAGAGCTGGTCGATTCCGTTCTCAGTCATGCTGGTGGTTCCGCTTGGGATCTTAGGCACGATCGGCGCGGTGCTGCTGCGCGGATTATCCAATGACGTCTTCTTCCAGGTCGGTCTGTTAACCACCGTCGGACTGGCGGCAAAGAACGCCATATTGATTGTCGAGTTCGCCAAAGAGCTGCATGAGAACGAAGGCATGTCGGTTACGGAAGCGGCAATTGAAGCGGCCAAACTGCGTATCCGGCCAATCATCATGACCTCGATGGCCTTTATTCTGGGTGTATTCCCGCTGACGATTTCCAGCGGTGCGGGCGCAGGCAGCCAGCATTCCATCGGTACCGCCGTGGTTGGCGGGATGATTACGGCGACCTTCCTGGCGATTTTCTTCGTCCCGATGTTCTACGTGACGATTGTAAATCTGTTCACCCGCAAATCGAAAAAACAAGACAAGGCGCTTCCTGCGTCTGAGGCAACACACCATGAATAAACCGCATTTCGCGCTGTCACTTATCGGCGCGTTTACTCTCACCCTGCTGGCGGGCTGTACGATGGAGCCGCATTATCAGCGCCCTGCGCTGCCGGTCGCCAGCAGCTGGGACGGTGCCAAAACCGGTGCCGCACAGGATATCGGCTGGAAAGCGTTCTTCAGTCAGCCGGCGATGAACCAGCTTATTGGTATGTCCCTGAAGAATAACCGCGACCTTCGGGTCGCGGCGTTAAACGTCGATACCGCCCGCGCTGCCTTCCAGATTGACCGCGCCGCGCTGCTGCCGACCCTCGACGCCAGCGCCGGTGAAACCAACCAGCATCTGCCGGGCGGATTGTATTCGACGCAAAGCACCGGACCGGTAACATATCAGCAATACAGCGCCAATCTGGGCGTGACGTCTTATGAAGTTGACCTGTTTGGCCGCGTGCGCAGCCTGCGTGATCAGGGGCTGGAAACCTATCTCGCCACCGAAGCGACGCAGCGCGCAACGCAAATCTCGCTGGTGTCTGAAGTGGCTTCCGGTTACCTGAGTCTGGCGGCGGATAACGACCTGCTGAAACTGGCGATCAATACCGCCAACAGCCAGAACAAATCCTACGAGCTGACCAAACGGAGTTACGACTCCGGCATCAGCACCTCTCAGGATCTGGTGCAGGCCGAAACCACGGTACGCGCGGCGCAGGCCGATATCGCGCAGTACACGCGCCAGGTACGGCAAGACGTGAACGCGCTGACGCTGCTGGTTGGCACCACCATTCCACCGCGTCTGCTGGCGGACGCCACCCTGCAACAGGACTGGAAATTCCCGCAGACACCGGCTGGCTTACCGTCTGATCTGCTGACCCGCCGCCCCGATATTATTGCAGCGGAACATACGCTGAAAGCGGCCAACGCCAACATCGGCGCAGCGCGTGCTGCTTTCTTCCCGAGCATTACACTGACCGGCACCGCCGGTTCTGAAAGCGGCAGTCTGAGTAAACTGTTCGACGGAGGCACCGGCGCGTGGTCCTTTATGCCCTCGATCAACATTCCAATCTTCGACGGCGGCGTGAATCAGGCCAATCTCGACATCGCCAAAGACACCAAAAAAATTGATATCGCCAACTATGAAAAAGCGATTCAGACGGCGTTCAAAGAAGTGTCTGATGGTTTAGCCGGTCAGGCGACTTATAAAGACGAACTTCTGGCGCGCCAGCAGGACGCCGACGCCAACCAGCGCAACTACGATCTTTCGCAGATGCGCTTTAAAGGCGGTATAGATAATTATCTGAGCGTACTGGTCGCGCAACGCTCGCTGTACTCAGCCCGGCAAACGCTGATCACCACACAACTTGCCCAACTGAATCAGGACATCAGTTTGTATAAAGCGCTGGGCGGGGGATGGAAGGAATAGGTTTTGAATAATTCTTTCTGTTTTGAATCATTGAACATGCCACCACCGCGATGTCTTTAATACCCCCCACCCAACCTCCCCCTTCGCAGGGGGAGGAGCCGTACTAAGAGTATCTGCAAATGCGGTGATAATATTTTTCTCGCACCAGTGCTGCGGCCTTCATTCCAATCTTTTTTAAAAAGCCCCACTGTGTTTATTTTAATAAGGCGAAGCGTCCAGATGCACAATAACTTTATAGCTTCCATTATCGAATGAGGATATATCGCCACGAACGCGAAGATATAGATGATCATTGCTGGCTGTGACCGTAGCCTTGCTGTCAGATGTAATCATGAATGCCCTTTGGTCATCAATGTGAGCCATAAAATCATCCTCACTTTTCGTCGCATCGTACAAATAATAGTGGTACGAAAATGACGTCATCGCTCCGGCGCTGGCCTGGGTTATATATAAGGTGACCAGATTATTCACTTTAACCTTCTTATATAACTCCTCTTCCACTGAAAATTTAAGAAAGTGAATGACCCATGCGATTAACATAAACGCAAAAAGTACAGGCACCAAAGCATAGCGTTTTTTAAAACCCCGTTCTTTTTGCATAATCGATACCACACTTTATCCAGAACTGATCGTTTGAGTCGCCACCATCGTCTTTAAGCCATAAGTATGCCGGGATTGCCATTTTCATTAATTCCTTTTTAAAAAGTGAGGCAATACGTTATGCCCGTATGTTTTCACAAACCATTCGAGAACCTTTAAAAATGGAATTTTCAGAAGTTTGTTACTGGTGAACTCCCCTTGTTTCCTCATTTGCGCCTGCCGTCACGCTCGCTAAGTGTTTCTTTATGTTAAATTTGTTAAAATATTTAGACAATTTTTGAGCGAAAAGCTTTTGCCGTGCGGCTTCCGCGCGGGTTGATGGTGTAATTTTAAGGAAACAATATGGGCATCACTCGTCGTGATTTTCTCAACGGTGTGGCTATTACGGTCACTGCCGGTATGACTCCGTTTGAGGCGCTCCGGGCTTCGCCGCAAACGGCCACGCAGTCGTTGTATTACCCGCCTTCCCTTACCGGTTTGCGCGGAAATCATCAGGGTTCTTATGAAGCGGCGCATATCCTCGGGCGCGAAGGCAAAAAGGTCGAGTCTTCCGGTTTGCCTGTTGAGGATGAGTTTGATCTGGTGGTGGTCGGGGCCGGGATCAGCGGGCTTGCGGCGGCGTGTTTCTGGCAGGAACAGCACGGTAAAGATCAGCGTATTTTGCTGCTCGATAACCATGATGATTTCGGCGGCCACGCCAAGCGTAATGAATTCCACGTCGAAGATAAAATGCTGCTGGGCTACGGCGGCAGCGAGTCTTTCCAGTCACCGCGCACCAATTTCAGTCCGGTGGCGATGGGATTACTGAAAACCCTGAACGTCGATATTGAGAAGATGGCGAAAGACTTCGATCAGACGTTTTATCCGGATTTACATCTGAGTCGTGGCGTTTACTTTGACCGTAAAAACTTCGGCGTCGATAAAATTGTCAGTGGCGATCCGGGTCGTGCGGTCGCAGATGATATCCCACCCGATCGCCTCAATGGCCGCGATATTACTGCATTCATCAGCGATTTCCCGCTGCCGGAATCAGACCGTCAGGCGCTGATTGCCCTGCACACTGAATCGAAAGATTATCTGCACGGCATGAGTCAGGAAGAAAAAACCGCCTGGGTCGACGGGCACAGTTACACCCAGTTCCTGCGCGAAAAAGTCGGGCTGAGCGAAATCGCTATCCGCTATTTCCAGCAACGTACCAATGATTTTCAGGCGGTCGGGATTGATGCCACCTCGTGCAGCGACGCCCGCATCTGCGCCCTTCCGGGGCTCGAGGGCATGGGATTACCGCCGCTGGATGCCGAATCGCTGGCCGATCTCGACGAGCCGTATATTTTCCACTTTCCGGACGGCAATGCCGGTTTAGCACGACTGATGGTTCGCCATCTGATCCCGAACGTGGCGCCGGGTAACACGATGGAAGATATCGTGCTGGCGAAATTCGATTACAGCCAGCTGGATAAAACCGGGCAGCCGGTACGCCTGCGTCTGAACAGCACCGGGATGCATGTCGCCAATGTCGAACACGAAGGTAAACCGGCGGTAGAAATCACCTATATGACCGGCAGCACGCTGCATCGGGTTCGCGCCGGTCAGGCGGTAATGGCCGGATACAATATGATGATCCCGTATCTGGTGCCGGAAATTCCTGAAGCGCAGAAAGCCGCACTGAAAGAAAACGTTAAAGCGCCGCTGGTCTATTCGAAAGTGGTGATCCGCAACTGGCAGCCGTTTATTAAACTGGGCGTCCACGAGATTTATTCCCCCGCCGCGCCTTACAGCCGCGTGAAGCTCGATTATCCGGTGGATATGGGCGGCTATCAGCATCCGCGTGATCCGAATCAGCCGATTGGCCTGCATATGGTTTACGTGCCAACACTGCCGGGCAGCGGCCTCAGCCCGCGCGAACAGTCGCGTAAGGGGCGCGCGTTATTGCTTGGCACCTCGTTCGATGTGCATGAAAAGATGATCCGCGATCAGCTTCAGGGCATGTTCGGTGAAGCCGGTTTTGACCATCAGCGCGACATCATGGCGATCACCGTCAACCGCTGGTCGCACGGCTATTCCTATTTCCTCAGCGGGATGTTCGACGACGAAGAACAATCGCAGAAAACCATTCATCTGGCGCGTACACCGGTCGGACGTATCACCATCGCCAATTCAGATTCCGACTGGAGCCCGTACGCTAACTCGGCAGTGGATCAGGCCTGGCGGGCAGTGAATGAACTGACGGCCATGAAGAAGGTGAGCGCATGAAAAAGCTGATGATTTTTGCCACGCTGATGGCCACGGCGGGTTCTTCGATGGCGATGTCCGAAGGGGAATATGTCGCTAAATCCGCTGACTGCGCGGCCTGCCATACGTCGCCGCAGGGTAAAGATCTGACCGGTGGCGTGCGTTTCGCCACGCCGGTCGGTGAGATTTATTCCACCAATATCACGCCGGATGTTCAGCACGGGATTGGCAGCTACAGTTTTGAAGAGTTCGATAAAGCGATGCGTAAAGGCATTGCCAGAGACGGTCATGCGCTCTATCCGGCGATGCCCTACACCTCTTACGTGAAAATGAGCACGAAAGACATGCGCGCGCTGTATGACTATCTGATGAAAGAGGTGAAACCGCAGCCCGTGGCTAACCGTGAAAATGACATCAGCTGGCCAATGTCGATGCGCTGGCCGCTGCGCGTGTGGAACAGCGTTTTCCTCGAAGACGGTGAGTTTATACCGCAGGCGGATAAGAGCGCGCAATGGAACCGGGGCGCTTATCTGGTGCAGGGTGCCGGACACTGCGGTGCCTGCCACACGCCGCGCGGCTGGGCACAACAGGAGAAAGCCGTCGATGAAAAGGACAGGGCATTTCTCAGCGGCGGCGAGCTCGATGGCTGGTCTGCGCCCTCCCTGCGGGGCCTGAAAATGAGTCAGTCGGAACTGGTGACGCTGCTGAAAACCGGTCGCAATACTCATGATGCGGTCAGCGGCCCGATGGGAGAAGTGATCACCAACAGCACGCAGTTTATGACCGATGACGATCTCAACAGCATGGCGGTTTATCTGCTCAGCCAGAAAGCTGAGCCGCAACCGGCACCGGCCAAAAAAGCCGTCGCAACACAAGCCGGACAGCAGACGTTTATGCGCTACTGCTCGACCTGTCACGGCGTGCAAGGCGACGGGAAAGCGTTTGCCATTCCGGCACTGGCGGGCAATCTGACCGTCAATGCAGAGAACCCGCAAACGTTGCTGCGCGTGATCCTCTACGGAGCCCGGACGCCGGTGACGGCAGAACATATGTCCAACACCATGCCGGGCTACGGCTGGACACTGACCGATCAGCAGGCGGCTGATCTTACCAATACCCTGCGCGCCAGCTGGGGAAATCAGGCAGCAGAAGTTACGCCGGGTGATGTGGCGAAGGCGAGGAAAGCGGGGAAATAAGGGTTTGTTTCACCGCAGGTAAAACGGGCTCAAACAGCTACTCCCCCTGGGAAGGGGGAGTTGACCGAGTTTTTATTATTTACCCACATCCCCGTTCCAGCCACCGCCTAATGCGGCGATTAGCTTAACGCTGGTGACCATCTGGGTGCTGAGCAGTGACAACACGCTTTGCTGCTGGGTCAGGCTGGTGTTTTCGGTGGTGGCAACGTCGAGATAGTCGATCATCCCGGCCTGATACTGGTTGTTGGTGACGCGCGCGGATTCTTTCGCGGAGTCGGCGGCGTTCTGGCGGGCAACAAGTTCGGTGTCGATCGTGTGCAGCTCGACCAGATAATCTTCCACCTCCTGCATCGCGGTTAACACGCTCTGGCGATAGCTCGCGACGTCGGCGTCATACGCGGCTTCGGCTTGCGCCACTTTGCCGCGGGTGGCGCCGAAATCCAGCACCGTCTGGCTGAGTTCCGGGCCTAAAGACCAGACACGGTTTGGCAGCGAGAACAGGTTATGTAACGCCGAACTGCTGAAACCGCCACTGGCGCTCAGGGTCAGATCAGGATAATACGCGGCAGTCGCCACACCGACGGCGGCATTGGAAGACGCCATGGTGCGTTCAGCCGCGGCGATATCAGGACGTCGCTGCAACAGCTGCGAGGGGATCGCGTCCGGCATCGCAGGCAGGTTCAGTTTCACGTCACGCGCGGCGAGGCTGAACTGGGCCGGTGGCTTGCCGATCAGCACCGCAATCGCATGTTCCAGCTGCGCGCGCTGCCATTGCAGGTCGAGTGCGGAAGCTTTGGTACTTTCAAGCTGCGTCTGCGCCTGAGCCAGCGTGGCGCGCGAGGTATTGCCGCCCGCGTACTGGTTCTGTATCACGGTCAGGTAGCGCTGATACGCATCGATACTTTGTTTGTACAGCGCGATTTGCTGATCCATCACGCGCAGCTGGAAATAATCCTGCGCCAGTTCAGACTGCGCACTGAGCGTCGCGTCAGCCAGATCGGCCTTGCTGGCCTGCGCGCTGGCGTCCTGCTCTTCTGCCGTGCGGCGAAGTTTGCCCCACAGATCCAACTCCCAGCTGGCGCTCAGTTCTGCCGTTTGTTTGTTAGTGGCAGACGTCGATGTTCCGCTGCGCGTGCTGCCGGCGGTGGCATCCACGGAAGGATATAAGTCGGAACGCGCCTGCGTCACCAGCGCCTGTGCCTGGCGGTACTGCGCGGCGTACTGCGCGACGTTCTGGTTGGAAATTTGTACCTGCGTCAGCAGCGATGACAGTTCAGGATCCAGATACACCGACCACCATTCACCTTTGGCCTGATTGTCTTTCGGAATAGCCGCCGTCCAGCCTTTGGCTTCTTTAAATGCCGTTGGCATCGCGACATCAGGCCGCTTGTAATCCGGGCCGACGGTACAGGCGCTGATCAGAAGTGCCAGCGCCAGCGGAACAAGACGGAACACTGGAGAACGCGGTTTTTGCAGAGTCATCGGATTCGCTTCAGGGTAAGAATTCATTGTTTTATCAGTCATTAGAGCTGACCTCCGGCGGTGTCGCATGCGGGCGTAAACGGTGCCATAAACGGTGCGTCGCGCGGCTGGTGCGATCCATATACAGGTAAACCACCGGCGTGGTGAATAAGGTAAGGATTTGGCTCAGCGCCAGCCCGCCGGCGATCGCCAGACCCAGCGGACTGCGCAGATCCGCGTCACCTCCGCTGCCCAGCGCCAGCGGTAACGCCCCGAAGAAGGCCGCCAGCGTGGTCATCAGGATCGGACGAAAACGCATCAGACAGGCCTGGGTGATCGCCTGTTGCGGCGACAATCCGAGCCGTCGTTCGGCATCCAGCGCGAAGTCGATCATCATGATCGCATTCTTTTTCACGATACCGATCAGCAGCAGGATCCCGATCAGTGCGATGACCGTCAGCTGAGTATTGGTCAGCAACATCAGCAACAACGCGCCCAGACCGGCCGACGGCAGCGTCGAAAGAATGGTCAGCGGATGAATGTAACTTTCATACAGCACGCCTAGCACGATATACACCGCCGCCAGCGCCGCCAGAATCAGCCACGGCATGGTTTTGGTCAGCGCTTCGAATGCCTGCGCCGTACCGGCGTAACTCCCGTGAATGGTGTCCGGCAAACCAATCTGCGCCATGGCGGTTTTCAGCCCGGCCTGCGCATCTTCCAGCGCATAACCATCCGCCAGGTTGAAGGCAATGGTCGTGGTCGCCGTCTGGCCCTGATGCGAAACCGACAGCGGCGAATTCGCCCCGCTGAACGTCGCAAAAGCGGATAACGGCACCTGCGCGCCCGCGTCGGTCACCACGTAAAGCTGGTGCAGCACATCCGGGTTGCTGGTGTAATCCGACGTCAGGTTCATGACCACGTGATACTGGTTCAGCGTTTTGTAGATGGTGGCGATCTGCCGCTGACTGAAGGAATTGTTGAGCAGCGCGTCGATCATTTTCACGTTCACGCCGAGCCGCGTGGCGCGATCGCGGTCGATGTTGAGCATGATTTCCTGCCCGCCGGTCTGCGAGTCCGAATCCACGCCGGTCAGCTGTGGCAGTTTCGCCAGCGCTTTCTGCACTTTCGGTGCCCATTCGCGCAGCAGAGAAAGATCGTCAGCCTGCAAACTGTACTGATATTGCGCGTTCGCGCTGCGTCCGCCGATATGCAGATCCTGCGCGGCCATCAGGAACAGCTGCGAGCCCGGCACTTTGGCGGTCGCCATCATCAGACGGTTAGCCACCTGATTGGCGGTCGCGGTGCGTTTGTCAAAATCTTTCAGGCGCACGAAGAAGGTGGCGGTGTTACGCGCACCAAACCCGCCGCTGCCCGCTGAACTCATAACGGCTTCTACCGCCGGATCGTCCTGAATGATCTTGCTGTATTTCAGCACCTGCGGCTGGATCGACTGAAATGACGTGTTCTGATCCGCACGCAGCATACCCATCAGCATGCCGGTGTCCTGATCCGGGAAGAAGCCTTTTTCCACCACGGTATAGAGATAGAAATTGAGGATCACGGTGAGGAACAGGCCGACCAGCGTGATGAGCTGATGGCGCATTACCCAACCGAGCGCGGCGGAATACGCCGCCAGCAGCCGGTTCAGGCCACGTTCGATCATCCGGTAAATGCGCGGCTGTCGTTTTTCCACCGGCGGTTTACGTTTCAGGAAACGGGCGCACAGCATGGGCGTGAGGCTCAGCGACACCAGCATCGAGATTATCAGCGAAACGCTGAGCGTGACCGCAAATTCGCGGAACAGACGCCCCACAATACTGCCCATCAGCAGGATCGGGATGAAAACGGCAATCAGCGAAAGCGTCATGGAGAGCACGGTAAAGCTGACTTCCTGCGCGCCTTTCAGCGCCGCGCGCACCGGCCCCATTCCTTCCTCTATGTGCCGCGTAATATTTTCCAGCACGACAATGGCGTCATCGACCACAAAGCCGGTAGAGATAATCAGCGCCATCAGCGAGAGGTTATCAAGGCTATAACCGAGTAAATACATCACCGCGCAGGTACCGATTAATGACACCGGCAGCGCCAGCGCGGGGATCAGCACCGCATTCCAGTTGCGCAGGAACACGAAAACGACCGCAATGACCAGCAGCGTGGCTTCCAGCAGGGTCATTTCAGTGTCGCGCAGGGAAGCGGAAACGTTCGGCGAGCGGTCGAGCGCCAGATTGAGCTGAACGTCGCCCGGCAGGCTTTCTTTCATCAGCGGCAGCGCGGCTTTAATGGCTTCGATGGTTTCCAGCATGTTCGCGCCAGCCTGACGCGTCACGCCAATCATCACCGACGGCGTGCTGTTGTAATAGCCGACGTTATATTTATCTTCAACGGAATCATAAACATTGGCGATATCGCTGAGGCGGATCGCCGAACCGTTGATGTAAGTAATAATCAGCGTTTTGTACTGTGCGGCGGTACTTTGCTGGCCGTTGCCTTCAATCATCCACGACTGATTCGCGCCTTGTAGTAACCCTTTCGGCAAATTGCTGGTGCTGTTGGCAATCGCGGTGCGGATGGTGTCGAGGGAAATGCCGTAAGACGTCACCGCCTCCGGGCGCAAATCAATACGCACGCCCGGCAGCGCGGAACCGACCAGAGAAACCTGCCCGACGCCGTTGACCTGTGCGATTTTCTGTTGCAGCTGGCTGGAGGCAATATCGTACAGCTCACCCTTGCTGCGCGTGGCCGACGTCAGCGCCAGCATGATGATGGGCGCATCCGACGGGTTGGCTTTGCGGTACGTCGGCAGCGACGGCATGCTGCTGGGTAATAACGATCGCGAGGCGTTGATCGCCGCCTGCACATCGCGGGCGGCACCGTTAATGTCACGGTCTAAATCGAACTGCAAAATGACGCTGGTGGAGCTTTGCGAGCTGCGCGAGGTCATTTCCGTCACACCGGCGATTTGCCCGAGCGCCCTTTCCAGCGGCGTGGCGACGGTGGCCGCCATGGTTTCAGGGCTGGCACCCGGCAGGCTCGCGCTTACCAGAATGGTCGGGAAATCCACCTGCGGCAGCGGCGCGACCGGCAACAGGCGATACCCCAGCAAACCGAGCAGGAGGATCGCCAGCGTCAGCAGCAGTGTCGCGACCGGGCGGAAAATGAAGAAACGCGAGATGTTCATCGGTTATTCCGCCCGCTGTGCTGCACGCCGGTGACGTGGGTTAAGGCGGTGAGATAAACGGTCAAACATCAGGTAGATCACCGGCGTGGAGAACAGCGTCAGGATCTGACTGAAGATCAGCCCCCCGACGATCACCAGCCCCAGCGGCTGACGCAGCTCGGCGCCGGATCCGCTCGCCAGCATCAGCGGCAGCGCCCCCAGCAATGCCGCCATAGTCGTCATCATGATCGGACGAAAACGTAATAAACAGGCCTGATGGATGGCTTCGCGCGGCGAGAGTCCCTGCTTGTTTTCCGCATCCAGCGCAAAGTCGATCATCATAATGGCGTTCTTTTTCACGATCCCGATCAGCAGGATCACCCCGATCAGGGCGATCAGGCTGAATTCCGTTCCGGCGAAGATCAGCGACAGCAACGCGCCTACGGCCGCCGACGGCAGCGTGGACAGGATCGTCACCGGGTGAATGAAGCTTTCGTACAGAATGCCCAGCACCACATACATGGTCAGCAGCGCAGCCAGAATCAGCCACAGCGTATTGCCGGTGGCGCTTTCAAACGACGCAGCCGCGCCCTGATAACGCAGAGTGATGCTGTCCGGCATGGCGATATCCGCCACAGTCGTTTTGATGGCCTGCTGCGCCTGTTCCAGCGAATAGCCGTCTTTCAGGTTGAACGATACGGTTACCGCCGGGAACTGATTCAGACGCGCCTGCAACAGCGCACCGGTGCGCATATGAATTTGCGCAATCGACGTCAGCTTGATCATGCCGTTGGTCGCGCCGGAATTGGTGGTGGTCGCACCGCTGTCGGACGTCGTTGTTGAAGCCGTGGTCGCCGTGGTCGCCACCGTGCCGGACGTAGACGTGCTGTTGTTGGTCGCCAGATATACATCATCAAACGAGGCCGGAGACTGCTGGAACTGCGGTGCCACTTCGAGCACGACGCGGTACTGGTTTGCCTGGGTAAAGATAGTGGAAACCAGACGCTGGCCGAACGCGTTATACAGCGCGGTATCGACGTCTGACGCCGTAATGCCGTAACGCGCAGCGGCATCGCGGTCGAGTTCGACATACGCAATCTGCCCCTGATTTTGCAGGTTGCTGACCACGTCGCTGAACTCCGGCAGCGCGCTGAGTTTTTCCAGCAACTTCGGCGTCCATTCCACCAGATTTTCGCTGTCGGCGTCGTCGAGTGTGAACTGGTACTGGCTTGGCGTGACCTGGTCGTCAACGGTCAGATCCTGAGAGGCCTGCATATAAAGCTCAATGCCCGGCACGCCTGCGGTTTCCTGTTTCAGGCGTTCGATAATCGCCGGTGCGCGCTCGCTGCGCTCATCAAAAGATTTCAGGCTGATCTGCAAACGTCCGCTGTTCAGGCTGGTGTTATTGCCGTCCACGCCGATGGTGGAGGCCACACTTTCGACGTCCGGATCGTTGAGGATTGCCGCCGTCAGTAACTGCTGGCGACGCCCCATTTCACTGAAAGAAACGTCCTGCGATGCCTGCGTGATGCCCTGGATCATCCCGGTATCCTGCGATGGGAAGAACCCTTTCGGCACAATCACATACAACAGCGCGGTAAAGACCAACGTCGCGGCCGCCACCAGCAGCGTGAGCTTCTGGTGATTGAGCACGACGATCAGCATGCGGTCGTAAGCGGCAATCATTTTGTCGAAGAACTCGCCGCCTTTGCGGTAAAACTTACTCTGTTTTTCTTCCGGCGTGTGGCGCAGTAAATAGGCGCACAGCATCGGAGTCAGCGTCAGGGAAACAATCATTGACACCAGAATCGACACCGCCAGCGTGATCGCAAATTCACGGAACAGACGCCCGACGACGTCCCCCATAAACAGCAGCGGGATCAGTACGGCGATCAGCGAGAATGTCAGGGAAATAATGGTGAAGCCGATTTGCTGCGAGCCTTTCAGCGCCGCCTGCATCGGCGTTTCGCCCTCTTCCAGCCGCCGCGAAATGTTTTCCACCACCACGATGGCGTCATCGATAACGAAACCGGTGGCGATGGTCAGCGCCATCAGCGAAAGGTTGTTGAGGCTGAAACCACACAGGTACATCACGCCAAAGGTGCCAACCAGCGAAAGCGGTACGGCCACGCTTGGGATGAGTGTTGCCGCGACATTGCGCAGGAACAGAAAAGTGACCATCACAACCAGCGCAATCGACAACAACAATTCGAACTGAACGTCGCTGATCGACGCGCGAATGGTTTGCGTCCGGTCAGACAAAATGCTGACTTTGAGCGATTCCGGCAGGGCTTCCTGCAATTTCGGCAACTGCGCTTTAATGGCATCCACAACCTGAATCACGTTCGCGCCCGGCTGACGCTGAACGCTGATAATGATCGCTGGCTGTTTGTTGGCCCAGGCGGATAAATACTGGTTTTCCGGTGCTTCGGACAACGTTGCCACATCGCGTAAACGCAGCGCCGCGCCGTTTTCATAATTCACAATCAGATTGCCGTACTCATCCGCCGTGCGCAGCTGATCGTTGGCATCGATAGTGATCGAGTGATGCGGGCCGTCGAAACCGCCTTTAGAACCGTTAACGTTGCTGTTACCGATCAGCGTATTAATGGTTTCCAGGCTGATGTTGTGCGCCGCCAGTTTGCGCGGATCGGCTTGCACGCGGATAGCCGGCTGGTGCCCGCCTGCGAGTGTCACCATACCGACGCCGGAAATCTGCGACAATTTCAGCGCCACGCGGGTATTCACCAGATCCTGCACTTTGGTCAGCGGCAGCGATTCGGACGTGGCCGCCAGCGTCAGTACCGCGGCATCCGCCGGGTTAACCTTTTTATAGGTCGGTGGATTCGGCAGATCGCTGGGCAGCAGGCTGTCGGCGGCGTTGATCGCCGCCTGCACTTCCTGTTCGGCGACGTCGAGCGAGAGATCCAGCGAGAATTTCAGCGTGATTATTGAAGAACCGCTGGCGCTGGTGGAATACATCTGGCTCAGACCCGCCATCTGGCCGAGCTGGCGTTCAAGCGGAGCGGTGATGCCTGACGCCATAACGTCCGGGCTGGCGCCCGGATACAGCGTGGTTACCTGAATGGTCGGATAATCGACCTGCGGCAGCGCCGAGGTCGAAAGCATGTTGTAGGCAAAAATCCCCGACAACAGCACGGCGACCATCAGCAAAATGGTCGCGACCGGCCGGAGAATAAAGAGGCGTGAAGGATTCATTTAGACCCGCTGTCTTTACCGGCTTCGTTTTTACCCGCGACAGCGTTGTCAGCGCCGGTGGTCGCTTTATCCACGCCGCCACTTTGCTGACGTTCTTTTGAAGAACCACCCGCTGCGGCCGCATCCAGTGAATTCGCCGTCACGATCTGAACTTTCGCGCCGTTGGTCAGGCGGTCAATCCCCGTCGTCACCACCTGTTCGCCGGGATTCACACCCGATAAAATCGCGACCTTATCGTCACCGAAGTCCGGGCCGGATTTCACTGAACGGCGCTCAATGGTGTTATCGGCTTTCACCACGTAAACGAAATCGCCGTCGCTGCTCAGCTGCAATGCTGCCGCCGGGATCACCGTGGCGTCTTTCAGCACGGACACCTGCAAACGGGCATTCACAAACTGGTTCGGATACAGCTTTTCATCGGCATTATCAAACAGCGCTTTCAGCTTGATGCTGCCGGTGCTGGTGTCAATTTCGTTACTGATAAACTGGAGTTTGCCCTGATCGAGGACTTCGCTGCCGTCCTGATTAAACGCCGTGGTCGGCAGCTGATTTCCGCCGCGCAGCGCTTTGAGTAAGGTTTGCAGATTGCTCTGCGGCACGCTGAAGGTGACGGCAATCGGCTGAGTTTGGGTGATCGTGACGATACCGGTGGTAGAACTGCTGGTGACCATATTGCCCGGATCAACCAGACGCAAACCGACGTGCCCGCTGACCGGTGCGGTGATTTTCGCGAATTCAAGATTCAGCTTGGCCGCCGCGATTTGTGCCAGATCGGCTTTCACAGCGCCCGCATACTGACCGGCGGTCGCAATCTGGCTTTCCAGATCCTGACGCGCTAAGGAATCCTGCGCATACAGTTTGCGGTAGCGCGCTAACGTCAGTTCTGCACTTTTCGACAACGCCTGATTCTGCGCCAGATCGCCCTGATATTGTTCCAGCGTCGCCTGATAGCTGCGCGGATCAATCTGCGCCAGCAACTGCCCTTGCGCGACTTTCTGCCCTTCGGTGAAATACACCTTCATTAACTGGCCATCAACCCGGCTGGTCACCGTCACGGTCGCATTCGCCACCACCGTACCCAGCGCACGCAAATAAACAGGGACATCCGCCTGCGTGGCTTTTCCTGCCTGCACCGGTGTATCCATGCCCATCATCATCTGACCGCGCATCGCCCGCATACCGCCGCGGCCGCCCGCCCCTTTTTTTGCCGTGTGATCAGACGCGCTTTGGTGGAAAGCAAAAAACCAGACCAGGATCGCAGCAACGATAATGGCGACGATAACCCACACAAGGGTGCGTTTTTTGGAACGAGAAGAGGCAGTCGGCAGCATAAATTTCTTGGTTTCGCAGTATTAATGAGGAGAAAACAGCTGAAATAAGACCTTCAACCAGAGATTTTCTTATGTACTTCATTCAAAAGTGACAGCGCATTATCCCTAAAAGTGCAGGTGGCTGTTTTTAGGACAACGTAAAGATTTCGTTAGCAATTAAGAAATTCCATTTCAATCGCCCGCGTGAATTATACGCGCTAATTTTGCATCCAGGCATCCCCAATGTTAAGAGGTAAATGAGAATGAATATTGAAGACGCTGACAGAAAAGCATCAGGAAGTGTCAGGTCATCTCGAAATTTTGTCAGGAAAACGCAGGGTTAGGATAGAAAATGACCTGTCATACCCCCTCAACGGGTGATAAAACCAGAGGTAAATCCTGAAAATTAGACCTATTGATAATTTATATTGTTTGCGCTGACCCCGACTTGATATGGTGATTTTTCTGATTGTTTTTCATCTTCATGGCAGGAATTCAGAAGAATGCAGACAAAATTTCAATCCAGACCGGTCATCGGTGTCACATTGGACAGTGAAGACGCCGGTGGTTACGCCGATTTTCCCTGGTATGCGTTACGTCAGAATTACATGAGCAGCCTGGCCGGGCTGGGCGCGGTGCCACTGGCATTGCCGCATCACGCAGAACTGGCCGACGAATATCTGGCGCTGTGCGACGGAATTGTCGTGACCGGCGGCGCGTTTGATGTCCCGCCGGAGTTGTTTAACGAAACGCAAAACAGCGATCAGGTTCGCCTGAAACCGGGCCGCACTGAATTCGAAAAGGCCATCGTCAAAGGCGCCATGCAGCGCAATATGCCGCTGCTGGGTATTTGCGGCGGTCAGCAACTGCTTGCCGTTTTAACCGGCGGCACGCTGCATCAGCATATTCCCGATGCACTGCCCGACGCGCTGGAACACAGCACGACGGTGGATACCGAAAATGCCGGTGGCAAGAAACGCGCGCGGCATCCGGTTGAAATTGTTGAAGGCACATTATTGAGCCGTTCGGTCGACCGTGATCATTATGAAGTGAACAGCTCACATCATCAGGCGGTGAAAACCGTCGGGCCGGGCAGCATCGTCAACGCGCATGCACCGGACGGCGTGATCGAAGGCATTGAGTGCGAAGGGTATGATTTCTGCCTGGGCGTGCAATGGCACCCGGAATATCTGCAACATCAGCAGGATACGCAGTTGCTTAACGCGTTTGTCACGGCCGCGTCACGCTACCAACAGGCGATGCGCTCCGCCGGTAAAGCGATGACAGAAGTGATGACCGATGTGATTGCACGTACCGGAAACGAACAGGCATGAATCAGGCGGCGCTGAAAGCCAGAACCGATCAGAAGCTGCGCGAGCTGAATATCGACCCGGCGGTTATCGCGCACCGCACGCTGCCGTACTTTGAAGAAGTCAGTGAGCACTTACTGGTGGACGCAGAAACGGATGCTGATACCGGTAAAATCTACCGGCTGATCGCGCCCGCCACTCAGGCATGGCGCGAGATGAAACGGCAGGCCGCCGCCGACGGCGTGGACATTTATCTGGTTTCCGCCTGGCGCAGCCTTGATTATCAGGCCGGTTTAATCCGCACTAAGCAAGCTGCCGGGATCGCGCCGGAAGACTTTTTCACATCGCTGGCACCGCCGGGATGCAGTGAACATCACACCGGCTGCGCCGTGGACATCAACATTCCCGGCTGCGACGAAGTCACCGGTATCTTCGGTGAAACCGATGCTTTCCACTGGCTTGAAGCCAGCGCCGCGCGCTTTGGCTTTATGATGTCCTTTCCGCCGGATAATCCGTGGGGATTCATTTACGAACCCTGGCACTGGTGCTGGCATCCGGCAAAAAAGTGAGTGACGCCCGTCACATCTGCCATAACTAAAATTGTCCCCAAAACATTTATCTGTTAGGCCAATTTTCTGTTTCATTTTTAGAACAAATAAAACACACTATGCCTTCAGAAGGCCTTCCGCGTCGAAGGCTTGATCTTTACACCTTCTTAAAAAGTCATAAATTTCAATGCAATCAGATACCGTTTCGCGCAGGACAGCATGGCTTCGCGTTGTGATGATGGCTATAGCCGCGTTCATCTTCAACACCACTGAATTTGTGCCTGTCGGGCTGCTCTCCGACATCGCCGCCAGTTTCAATATGCAGACGGCGCAGGTCGGCCTGATGCTCACCATCTATGCATGGGTCGTCGCGCTGATGTCGCTGCCACTGATGCTGCTGACCCGTAACGTTGAGCGAAAGCGTCTACTGATCGCGATTTTTATCCTGTTTATCGTCAGCCACATTTTATCCGTCGTCGCCTGGGATTTCTGGAGTCTGGTCGCGTCACGCGTCGGTATCGCCCTCGCCCACGCCATTTTCTGGTCGATTACGGCCTCGCTGGCGATCCGTGTCGCCCCGGCCGGTAAAAAAACGCAGGCGCTGAGTATGTTAGCCACCGGCACCGCGCTGGCGATGGTGCTCGGGCTGCCGCTCGGGCGTCTGATTGGTCAGTATCTCGGCTGGCGCACCACTTTCATGAGCATCGGCGTCGTCGCGCTGCTGACGCTGATTTGCCTGATTAAATTGCTGCCGCCGCTGCCAAGTGAGCATACCGGTTCGCTGAAAAGCGTGCCGATGCTGTTCCGACGTCCGGCGCTGGTAGGGATGTATGTCCTGACCGCGCTGATAGTGACTGCTCACTATACGGCGTACAGCTATATCGAGCCGTTTATCCAGACCGTCGCGAATATGGGTGAAAACTTCACCACGTTCCTGCTGCTGATCTTCGGCGGTGCAGGGATTTTCGGCAGTATCCTTTTCAGCGTGCTCGGTAACCGTTTCCCGGCAGCCATGCTCAGCGGGCCTATTCTGATGGTGACGCTCAGCATGTTGTTACTGTTTGTCGCGGCGATGAATCCGGTCGCTATTTCAATACTTTGCGTTATCTGGGGGCTGGCAATGATGATTATCGGCCTGGCGATGCAGGTGCGCGTGCTCGCACTGGCGACCGATGCGACCGACGTTTCGATGTCACTGCTTTCCGGCATCTACAATATCGGCATCGGCGCGGGCGCGCTGATTGGTAATCAGGTGAGTTTGCATCTTGAAATGAGCAACGTCGGTTATGCCGGTGGCCTTCTCGGGTGTATCGCGTTTGTCTGGTGTCTGACGATTTTCAAACGCTACCCGCAGCTGAAAATTACGAGCTGATTCGGTAAGAATGTTTCAAAAAAAAGCCCAAATGCGATCCCTGCATTCGGGCTTTTTTGTTTAACGTAACAATTTCAGATTTCATGTCAGCGATTTAATCCACTTCTCCGGCCCGACAAAACCGACGCCATCCAGCACTTCATCGTATAAATCCCGCAACGGGAAAGCTTGTTCGTATTCCTCAAACGTATGCATCGTGCGGGCAAATACCGGGAATGGCACAACACTGCACTCCCCTTTCGCTTCAAGCGCTTTAAACATCAGTGCCTTAATGTGATCCGGCGTCGCCTGTAAAATTGGCAGCGGATATTTCGAGATAACGTCAGTGCTCACCCCTCTTGCATCACACAGCGAATGGCCTGCCAGCATCGGAAATTTTGCCGCCAGACCGATACCAATCACTCCCGCCGTATTCGCCAGTAAACCGTGCGGAAGCTCAGGATTGAGGATAATTGCCACCCGGAGAGTGTCTGCCATGTTTGCGCCCTTTTCATCGTTATGGATGCAAAAATCATAACCGTCTGCGACTGAAAGGTGCTTTCTTTTATCGCTGTAAAATGCCCTAATCTGGTCATTCCTTTCCGAAAGCATTCAATAACAGGCAAATTATGTCCACATCAGAAATTTTACCGGCAGACATTCGCATTCTCAGGCAACTTCAAAAATCGGGGCGCATGACCAACCAGGAGCTGGCCGAAAAAGCCGGCATGGCGGCGTCGCCCTGCTGGCGGCGGATGAAACAACTGGAAGAGAACGGCGTGATCACCGGTTATCAGGCCAATATCGACAGAAAAAAAATCGGCCTCGGACTGCTGGCGTTTATTCGCGTGAAAATTGACAGCCACAGCGAGGAAGATGCACAGCGTTTTGAGCAGCAGGTAGGCGCGTTGCCGCCAGTGATTGCCTGTTATGCAATTGCCGGTGACGCAGATTTTTTGTTGCAGGTGGTGGCGAAAGATCTCGACAGTTTTTCCAGTTTTGCGATGGAAGTCGTGCGGCGTTTACCGGGGATTAAAGAGATGCAGACTTCGTTCGTGCTGCGGGAAGTCAAACCGCTGGATGCGTTGCCCCTGGACGGTTTATAGCCCGCTGCCCGGCGGCACGGATTATTTCCTGCGCAACGTGACGCGCTTTTTTACCGCCTTGGCGCAACCGGGTTTTGCCCAGACTGGCAAGGAATATATGCCCGGCCCTTATGCTGTCAAACATAATTCAGTCATTATGCGTATTCTCAACGATAAATAGATCACATAACTACTACCGGAAATCATTCCGGCCTCGCCAGCTAACAGGCTTTTAGCTCTGATAAGGCAGCGTCACATTCTCAGGGGCAAACGGTGAAACACATTTTCTATAGCAAAACAAATAAAGTATCCGTAAGTAGTGTTAATGGGAATTTATAATCACTCCATTCAGTATTTTAAGAAATTTTCTGTAAACTATTCAGAATGTTCTTTCCACATCCAAAATGACTTAAGTTTTTCACGATAACATCCCCCTAAGATATAAAAACAGGAAGGCAACCCTCACTTATTATAATAAAAATCCTAAACCCATAGAAAAATCTTAAATAAAAATCTTATTCATTCATAAGTTAAATATAAAAAACAAATTTCTATGCGATTATTTCATCTGGTAAAATTAATCTTCCTCCCTTAATGACAATAGCAGCTATTTACCTGTACCCCCAGTGGCTCAAGGGATTCAAGAGAAAAAAGAATGTTGCCAGCCAACTCAAAAGGCCTGTTCATCGATGAAAAATAGGATAAAACCTCGGTAACGAGCGCATTTTCTGTATTGCTTAATTTGAGTTAAGGAATATCATGACGAAACAAGGCGCTTATTTAAATGCATCAGCTACCTGCGTCTTTTTATTAACTCGTTAACTGAACCCGTTTGTGGCCTTGCAGGAAGCAGCGCTCTACGTTTCTGCGTGTCGCAAAATGAGATATTCCCACTCCAGACAATATGCAGAAGGTTACCCATGTCTAATAGCTTCCAGAATGAGATTCCGAAAGCGCGCGTTAATATCAAGCTTGACCTGCACACCGGTGGACTACTTAAAAAAGCCGAATTACCGTTAAAGCTAATGGTAATGGGCGATTACAGTAACGGAAAAGAAACTCGCCCGTTATCAGAACGCGAAAAAATCAACATTAATAAGAATAACTTTAATAGCGTGCTGGCTGAATTCAGCCCTTCCCTGAATCTGTTCGTTGAAAATACGCTAGCTGGCGATCACAGCCAGGAAGATATCTCTCTCAACTTTAATGACGGCTTTGTTGAATAAATCGGATTTAGATAAAAGCTCCCCTCGTCGCTGACTTTCTCAGGCAATCCTTACGC